>CAYNDI010000027.1:0-16249 GCA_964395955.1 uncultured Dehalococcoidaceae bacterium | reverse complement strand
GCCGACCTTCTGAACCCCATTCAGACGCGCTATCCAGGCTGCGCTACGCCCCGGCTGACGAGTGGTGGACAATATAAATAATAGGGGAGGTGAAGGGGAATGTCAAACAGAGCAGATTGTTTAAGGGAAAACAATACGAGGGTGGGCAGGTGTGAATTGTTTTTGGAGTTATGTGAAGTTAAAATTAGTGTATAATATTGAATAATAACTTAGAAATAGAGCATGTAGATTAAATTTAATGATAAAACCAAGAGATGTCATCTCATATTTAAAAATGTGTACACAAGAAGGAGTTAACCTTCAGCGTGGTATGAATTATCATTTACGTGGGGACATCAGCGTTATTTTGATGAGCTTACGACCAAACGCTCCTTACACAGACAGAATTGAAGATGATGGTCGTATTCTTATATACGAAGGGCATGATGCGCCTAAAAACCAAAATACACCAATACCAAAGGTTGTTGACCAACCAATGAATAATCCTGGTGGGACATTAACCCAAAACGGATTGTTTTATAAAGCAGCAAAAGAATATGTTAGAAGCAAGAAACGTCCGGAATTAGTAAAAGTATATGAGAAGTTACGTACAGGAATATGGGTATATAACGGTATATTTAGACTAATAGATGCTTGGCAAGAAGAAGACAACAATCGCAAAGTGTTTAAATTTAAACTGGAATTATCTGAGGAAATATCTTCCGAAATAATAAATGAAAAACAAGAGTTTGTCCTGGATCACAGTCGTGTGATACCACCGTTGATAAAACTCGAGGTATGGAAACGAGATAAAGGTAGATGTGTAAGGTGTGGTAGCACTGATAACCTTCATTTTGACCATATAATCCCTTTTTCAAAAGGTGGCTCTTCTTTAGTCGCAAAAAACATCCAATTATTATGCGCAAGGCATAACATATCTAAACGAGATAAAATAGAATAGAATACCTTATTAATTTGCCCCAATTTATCAATTCATATTATAATTATTCCTGAGACCCCATGTTCATTCGCAGAATACATCCACATACGGCACTTTATGCCACCCCTGCTTTAGACTCATCTCAGGATGGTCTTATGCTGGGCTGTTACCGTATCCTCGACCTGACTACGGAAAAGGCCTTTATCTGCGGTCGGGCGCTGGCCGACTTCGGGGCGGAGGTGATAAAGATAGAGCCGCCCGGGGGCGACCCGGCGCGCTTTAAGGGGCTTTTCTATAAAGATACCCCCGATCCCGAGAAAAACCTGACCTGGCTCGCCTTCAACGCCAACAAGAAAAGCATCACGCTGGACATCACGACAGCCCGGGGCAATGAGACATTCAAGAAGCTGGTAAAGACGGCGGACGCCGTGCTCGAGTCTTACCCGCCCGGCTACCTGGATAAGCTGGGACTAGGCCATAGAGATTTATGTAAAATAAATCCCGGTATCGTATTGACGTCCATCACAGGCTTCGGGCAGGAAGGGCCGTACAAAGACTATAAAGACCCGGACATCGTGGTGCGGGCGCTGGGGGGGCTTATTTACACGGCCGGCTACGACGACCGCCCTCCCCTGACCGTCAGCTACGAGCATACCCATACGCTGGGGGCCATGAACGGCGCCGCCGGTACGATGATTGCCCTCGCGCACCGCGTCCACACCGGCCAGGGGCAGCACGTCGACGCCATCACCCAGCAGGCCCTCGACATCGTCTGTTCGGCGGAAATCGAGGGACCCTACGCCCTGTTCGGCGAAATCCCCACCCGGCACGGCACGGCACGCGCCTCCGTTACCCTCAATGACGGCTACACTTTCTACAACACCCTGCTCTGGCCCTGTAAAGACGGCAATATCGCCCTCAACCTGTTGCTCAATCCCGCCTCCGCCAAGAACAATCGAAGCATGATGGAGTACATCAAGAAAGACGGCATCGATATCGGCTTCCTGGAGAGATGGGAATGGGAAAAGAAAGACTGGGAGGACATGACGCTGGAGCAGGCCGAAAAGCTCATGGACACCCTCGGCAAGTTCTTCATGAACCACACCAAAGACGAACTGCTCAAGCTGGCGGTGGCTAATCGATTCCAGCTGGGACCCTGCAACAATGCCGGGGACATCCTGAAATACCCCCAGCTCGAAGCCCGTGGGTTCTGGAAAGAAATCGAGCACCCCGGCATCGGCACCCTCAAATACCCGGGCGGGGCGGTGGTAACGACACAGGGATACGTCGGCCCCCGTACACGCGCACCGCGCATCGGTGAGCACAACGATGAAATTTTTAAAAAGCTCGATAATATCCCGATTAAAATAAAGCCACCAGAAAAGCAAAGCGTTAATAAAAAGCCTTTCGAGGGAATAAAGCTGGTACAGCTCTGCTGGGCGGGGGTGGGTATATATACGTGCAACTACCTCAGCCACTACGGTACAAAAACAATACGCGTGGAAACAGCCACGAGGCCGGACCCGGTAAGGCTTTTCGCGCCCTTTGCCGCCACCAATAAACCCGGCGAGCCGGTGGGACTGGAACGCAGCGCCTTCTTCTCCATCACCCATACCGCCCCGGAACTGGGCATAGCCCTCAACTTCAAACAGCCGGAGGCCATCGAGATATTTAAGAAGCTGGTGGCATGGGCGGACGTGGTAGCGGAGGGATTCCCGGCGGGTGTTATGGACAAGCTGGGGTTCGACTATGAGGGGCTGAAGAAAATAAATCCGCAGATAATCATGTTTCGTACCTGCGGCTACGGTCATACCGGACCGATGGCCGACCAGCCTGGCTTCGGCAGCATACTGACCGCCGTAACCATGATGGATAACATCGTCGGATGGCCGGACCGTGCGCCAGTACCGCCGTCGACTTACTATACAGACCAGCTTTCGCCGATGTACGCCTCGCTGGCCATCATGGCCGCCCTCGATTACCGTCGGCGCACGGGCAAGGGACAGTACATCGACCACTCCCAGATAGAGGCCGGACTGAATTACATGACCCCGCTTATCCTCGATTACCAGGCCAATAACCGGGAATTTCATGTAAAAGGCAATAAAAGCGATTATGCCGCTCCCCACGGGATTTACTGTTGTAAAGGCGACGACAGATGGGTGGCCATCGCCGTAATGGACGACGATGAATGGCGAAGCTTCTCGAAAGCAATAGGGAGTCCTGCCTGGGCGAAGGATAAGAAATACGCTAAAGCGGCCGAACGGGTGAAAAACAGCGACGAACTCGACCGGCGGGTAGAATCCTGGACGGTAAACCACTCACCGGAAGACGTGCAGAAAATACTGCAGGGAGTCGGGGTGGGCGCGGGACTGGTCTCAAATGCTAAAGACCTCGATGAAGACCCGCAGATGAAACACTACAATTTCTACCGTGAGTCAGACCACCCTTACATGGGCAAGCTGCGATATTATCATCCCGCCCCCATAAAGCTCTCGGCAGCGGAAGCTGACGTAAATCGGCCCGTCCTCCTCGGGGAGCATACCGACCGTATCTGCACCGATATTCTCGGCATGTCTAAAACGGAGATAGACAGGCTGCGACAAAAAGGTGTCTTCGACTAATATGGTCGGATTTTCTTGAAGTTAGCTATCATATTGAGTAGTATTAGGACATGGACTTCAGTCTGTTCTGGGAGACATTTTTACCGGTCTTAGATAAAGTTCCGGCTATCCGTGGCATCATCGGAGTAATCATTGTCTTCTTCGTGCCGGGCTTCGCCTGGACTCTGGCCCTCTTTCGCCAGATAAATATCGCCGAAAGGATTGGGCTTTCCATAGGCATATCCATAGCTACCGTAACCCTCAGCATCCTCGCCCTGAATCTTATATTCGGAGTAAAAATCACCGGGACTAACGCTCTGTTTTCCATTGCTGTAATCACGGTAATACCCCTGGGTATATATCTGACCAGGCGATATATCAGACGTGGTTCCGAGAACGAAGAAACATCCGAAGAACCTGTAGAAGAAGCGGAAGAAGAATGAATGCATGACGTGATAATTGCCGGCGGCGGTCCTATAGGCAGCCGGGTGGCTTACCGCCTGGCGGAAAAGGGACACCGGGTGCTGGTGCTGGATAAGAAATCCCGACCCGGCACCAAGGTCGTCTGCACCGGCATTATCGGGCAGGAATGCGCCGCCGCTTTTAACATCGATGACCGGGCAATTATCAGGAGAGTCAATAGCGCCAGCCTTTTTTCACCCTCGGGTAACCCCCTCCATCTGCGACGGGAAGAACCCCAGGCATGTATTCTCGACCGGACGGCTTTTGATGTCTGGATGGTGGAACGGGCGAAGCAGGCCGGGGCGGACTACCAGTTCAACAGCCGGGTAAAAGATATTACCGTCGCCAGCAACCGCATCAGTGTTTCGACAGACTATCAGGGTAAAACGCAGGTCGTCCCGGCCAGAGCGGCGGTAGTTGCCTGCGGCTTTAATCCCGGACTTCTTACGCGACTTGGCCTGGGCACATTCAGGGACTTCACCATCGGCGTTCAGGCGGAAGTCGAAGCTCCGGGCACCGGCGAAGTTGAAGTTTACTTCGGTGACGCGGCTCCCGGTTTTTTCGCCTGGCTGGTGCCGACGACACCGCCGATGGCGAGGGCCGGACTGCTTTCAAGAGTAAATCCCGGCTTATACCTGAAAAAGTGGCTGGCAGAACTGTCTGCCCGGAGAAAAATAGTTACAGCGGATGTTAATATTAGCTATGGAGGTATACCTCTCAAGCCGCTATCCCGTACCTGTGCCGAACGCATGGTCGTGGTGGGCGATGCTGCCGGACAGGTCAAGCCGACGAGCGGCGGCGGTATCTATTACGGTCTGTTGAGCGCCGATATCGCCGGCGACGTTCTGCACCAGGCGCTGGAGGATGACGACCTTTCGGCGAAAAGACTGGCGCGTTACGAGCGCGGCTGGCGGAAAAAACTGGGCCGGGAAATCCGCACCGGCTACTGGTCCCGGAAACTTTACGAACGACTGAGTAACCGGCAAATCGACCGTATCTTCACGATAGTAAAGGCAAGTGGCATCGACGAAGCCATGCTTAAAGCCGAAGACCTTGCTTTCGACTGGCACGGTCGAACGATAATAAGGCTATTAAAATACCAGCTTATCGCCAAAACACTCGGGCAAATTAAACTCCCCTTCCGAGCCGAACGTATTGACCGGTAACGATTAAATTACGTAGAATGAAACATCACAGTCACGGAGAGAGATAAATGGCGAGTACCGATAACCAGAATCCCAGCCTCGGCGAAGCCGCCGCGCAGTTCCTGGCGAAATTGTCTGCCAAAGAGAAGGAAACCACCCAGCCGGAAGTCTACAAGTTCGCCCGGTGGTACGGCTGGGAAAGACCGTTTTCACAACTGGCGCCGCCCCAGGTTGCCAACTACGCCGAGCAGCTATCGGTATCGGATACGGACTACGCCCGTAAGCTGGTGCTGGTGCGTTCCTTCCTGGCATATGCCAAAAAGGCCGGGTGGAGCCGGACAAACCTGGCAACGCACCTCAAAACCAGGAAAGGAAAGACCGCTCCTCAGGGCAGGGGCAAACGCTCGATGGAGTCCGCCACCCTGACGAAAGAGAAATACGACGAACTCGTCGTCGAACTCGATAATCTGAAAAAGAAGAGCCAGCAACTCGTTGTGGAAATACAGCTGGCGGCCGCCGATAAAGACTTCCGCGAGAACGCGCCGCTTCAGGCCGCCCGTGAAGAACGCGGGCACGTGGAAGGACGGATTAAGGAACTCGATGAAGCTATAAAAACAGCCACTATCATGGAGGAAAAGAAAGAACCCGCTGTGAAATCCAGCGTCGGCGATAGTATATTGCTCGAGGACCTGGCTTCCGGCGAAGAACTCAGCTACATGATAGTCGACCCCCGGGAGGTCAACCCGTTGAAAGGGAAGATATCCATCGCTTCCCCCATGGGTAAAGCACTTATGGGCAAAAGCAACGGGGACACCATCGAAATCACGGCACCGGCCGGCAAGCTGCGTTACCGGATAAAACTCATTCAACGATAGCCGGAGTATGCTATAATAATCCTGTCAACACGGGGATATAGCTCAGCCGGGAGAGCGCCGCGTTCGCATCGCGGAGGTCGGGGGTTCGAATCCCCCTATCTCCACCAAAGGTATCAATCGGCAGAACCGAAAACCCGTCTTGTTCCTTCCATTTAACAGCTGACTATTTATGTTATAGTCTTTAATAATTATCACAGCGTGGTCATCAATACCGAATAACGAAAAGGAGTTCCGTTATGGCAGAACAAGAATTGGAGATGAAAGTCAAGTCTCTAGAGGGCCAGGTTAAAACCATGGAAAATCAGATCAAAGCCTTACAGACTTTACTGGACATAGAAGAGATAATGAAGTTGCAGAGAGCTTACGGCTTTTACCTCGAGCACTGGATGTTTCAGGAGATAGTCGATTGCTTTTCCGACAGCCCGGATGTCGTTGCTGATTTTTACCCGTTAGGCATTTGGAAAGGCAAGCAGGGTATCATAAGATATTTCGGACAACGTAAAGAATACGATCCGGAGTTTCTGCATCAAATTATGCAATTATCTCCCATTATCCACGTAGACCCGGACGGTAAAACGGCCAAGGGTAGATGGTATGGCTACGGACCGATTGCCGATCCTCATGGTGGAATTGATGATGAATTGCTTCACAGTGGCACCTATGAGATGGAATATATAAAAGAGGGTGGCGTCTGGAAGATTAAGACACTCGCCTGGCGTGTCAATTACATCGCCACACCCGGAAAAGGCTTTGTTAAATTCGACCGGGATGCCGTTTTTGGCCCGGATTTCAAGTTCCAGGGGGACGAACCCGATACGGTGACTAAAGGTAAAAGCACGTCGTACCCATCCGGCTATATTTATCCCTTCCACTACAAACATCCCGTTACCGGCAAGAAAACGAGTGAAGACGAGCTAAATTCAAAACTGGGTTTCAAGATCGTTCGGTAATTAAAGACCGATAATAAAGCCCTATAATTTCACCCGCAGCCTGATAGCCGGCATCAATAGCCAGTTCGGGGTGTTATTTGACTTTGTAAAGATAAAGGAGCTGAGCTATTTGCACTTATTTGTGATTATTATTTTATAATTAATGAAATTGAGAGAGAAGCTATACAGCCTCCCTCTCAATTAATCCGACTTACCATATATGATTGTTATCCCGGGCGGTCAACAGTCTGCTCTTCTAATAATATGCTTAGTCACTGTCACCGGTCTGTAGTTGAGATACGTCGATTAATTCGAGGACACCCGGGTACATCGCCATTACGTCTTCCATGGTCAGGTTGTTCAGGTCCGGACCGGTTTTAACGGTCTGTGGTTCGGTTACCTTGATGAATTCGAGGCTACCAGGATACATGGCTATCACCTCATCCAGTGTCAGGTTGTTCAGGTCAGGACCGGCTTTGACGGTTTGTGGTTGAGATATATCGATCAATTCGAGGACACCCGGATACATCGCCATTGCGTCTTCCACGGTCAGATTGTTCAGGTCAGGACCGGCTTTAGCGGTCTGTGATTGAGATGCCCTCAGAGATTCCAGGTAACCCGGATATATGGCCGCTGCTTCCTCACCGCTCGGAATATACGCGTTTACTTCAACATCAACGGTCTGTGATTTTGGGGGTTCGCTGGCGGCACCGGACATAGCCACAGTCCCGGCGATGGCCGCTACAATCACTACGGCTACTACTATCAGTATTCTGTGTATTCTTTTCATTTTCTTTCTCCTTTTTTAATTGATTGAGTTTCCTTTTCAGGTGAGTCCAGATGCAACACTTAACTTCTCCTCATTTATAGACCACCTCCTCGTCCTTGGTATTTCTTAATCCTCCCCCGACCCGGGGCGAAGTGCCGACTGAAATCAGGTCAATACCGAGGTCACCCAACCGGTATATCATCCCGCGAAGCTCCGCCTGGTCGCGTATAGTACCTGCCAGGACAGTTTCTCCCCGCGCGGTATGAGTGATACCGAGCCCACCAAACCAGTCCGACCATCCTCTATCTATTTCTCCCCTGACCTTGATTTCAATTTCCTGCATTGTCCTACCTCAAATAAATGTTTTTACTTTACCTAATTCCATACTACCGTTGAGACGGAACAATGTGATGAATCTAAAGGCCTATCAGAGGATTCATTTTAAGGATCTATAAGAGGGATCTATGAAGATAAAAGGATATAGTCCCGGTATATAGACGCGGAACGGCCAGGGGATAAAAAAGGAAAGTAATGACTGCCTGTGAAGAATTCGGATGTTATATAAGCCCGAGTTCTCTAGCCTGGGCGACGGACTGAGTACGCCCTTGGACGTTCAGCTTTTCGAGGATATTGTGGACGTGGTTCTTGGCGGTACTGAGGCTGATAATCAGCCTATCGGCGATTTGCTGATTGGATAATCCCTCTGCCATGAGGCGTAATACCTCAATCTCCCGTTCACTTAAGATGGATTGATAGGGTGAGAGGGCTTCTTTACCCTTTTCTCTCAGGCGCCACTGCCGTTCTTCCGCCTCGATGATAGTAATCAGCTTTCTGGTATATTCGGGCATGACCCCTCTGGAAAGAGTCTTCTCCAATATAGGTAGGAGTGGTCTACCTTCATCGACGAAGCTACGGACATAGCCTTCCGGCTCGCCTAAATTAAGGGCTTCGGTCAGAAACTCCAACGCTTCTTCCTCGGAATCCGTTGCCAGTGCCTGAATGATACGTAGCGGAATGAGAGCGCCAACCAAATCAGGCGGCATCGTCTTTTCAATTGCCTGCAGATACTCCGCGACTTCGGATTTCTTCCCCCGAGCAAGAAGAACATGCATACGAGCCCCAAAAGTCGCCATGATATCAGCCGGAGACTCTGAAAGCTGGCTGCCCCATTCTATGGCTTTTTTCAGGTCACCCTGTTTTAATGCTATTTCGGTGTAGACAGACAAGGTCTTCTGTGACCACGCAGAACGATTTTCGGGATCCTGTTCAGTTCTATCTATCCTGGTCAGGGTTTCCAGGGCTCCTTCGATATCCCCCAGGGCCAGTTTGGTTTGGGCCAGGTGATTGGTAACCCAATCCCGGGCCGATGCATTCAAATAATGGCTGATATTGTCCGCCTGCTCCAGGTGAGACAGCGATGCCTTCAGGTCATTCCATTCGCGGTAAATTATGCCGAGATATCCAATTACATTTGTAGCTGCCGGTGATTGCCCGATTACATTAACAGCTTCCTGACATAATTGAAAAGCCTCATGCAGCCTGCCTTTTAAATGTAGTATCATAGCCAGGTAGGTAGTGGACATTCCAATCGTGATATTATTGGCGCCTGCCTGGCGGCCTGTTTTAAACGCTTTCTTCAGCAGTTGTTCGGCTTCGGTAAAATTGCCTCTGCCACTTAGAAGTATCCCCAGAATACAGAGAACGAACCCACGCTCTCGCGCTTCTTCTTCCGGTAGAAGTGATAACGCTTCCCGGCCGTATTCAATAGCCCGACCTTTGTCTTCTTGTGCAGTGGCAATGTACATCCGCAGGGCAGCCATTTTTCCTTGCAGTCGCTGTTTCTGCCGGGCTATTGGCTCCAGGTCGCTCAGTACCGCCTTGGCGGCTTTCGTTTGTCCTGTGCCTTGCAGTAGCTTACCGAACTCATAATAAACATCCGGATGAGTGAGTAAGACCTCGGTGGGTATCACTCTCATCCATCCTATGGCGATGGTCCATTCACCGCTCTGTTCCTTCCGGGGTGCTGCATTCTCCAGCAGCCTCGCGGCCGTTTCCCAATCCTGCGCCGCCAGGGCGTGGTCGATAGCCTCGTCCTCGTATCCATTTTCTTCATACCATTTGCTGGCTTTTTGGAATAGTCCTCTTACAATTCCTTCTCCGTACTCTGCCTCCAGCCGGTGACGCAGAATATCCCGGAAAAGGTGCTCGTAGCGGTACCACTGCCGTGTATCGTCCAGCGGGGTAATGAACAGGTGGTCCCGCTCCAGATTAACCAGAATAGCCCGGCTGTCCTGGTACCCGGTTACAGCGTCACATAAAGGACCGGTCAGGCGTTCCAGCACCGCTGTCTTCAAGAGAAAATCAGTTGCTTCCGGCGTTTGCTTTTGCAGCACTTCCTCGACCAGGTAGTCCATTACGTAACGCTGGCTGCCGGTAAAGTCGGCAATAAAGCCGGGGATGTCCTTTCTGCCTTTTAAGGAGAGAATAGCCATTATCAGCCCCGCCGCCCATCCCTCGGCACGCTCATTAAGAGCCGCTATATCTTTTTCGGAAATTTCCGGGGCTTTCAGTTCTTTCAGCAGGCTGACGACATCGTCCATGGAAAAACGCAGGTCATCGGCGCCTATCTCCAGCATGGTCCGCCCGGCGCGGAAACGTGCCAGGGGCAGCGGTGGGTCGGCCCGCGTGGCCATCGCCAGGTGCATCTGCGCCGGCATATGCTCAATCAGATAGGTTATGCCATCGTGTATCGGCTTTGACTCGATCAAATGAAAATCATCCAGAGCTACAACAAATTCACCGGGTATGCCGGCAATATCATTGATTAATGCGTTCAGTACCGATTCGATAGGTACTTTGCTGGAAAATCTTTCGTCGGTATGAAGTAAGTTCAGGGCAGTTTCCCCGCAGTCGGGCTGCAAGGTTCGCAGGGCTGCTATGAAATAGTTCCAGAAGCGGGTGGGATCATTATCCCCTTGATCAATTGATAACCAGGCAATGCGGATTTTTGCTTTTTCTCGATGAGCCCATTCACTCAAAAGTGTTGTCTTACCAAAACCTGCGGGTGCTGAAACTAGTATGAAACTATATTTCAGTCCATCCTGCAGTCTTTCAATCAAACGGGAACGTAGCACAGTCTGGGGGTGGGTGGGGGGAATATTGAGTTTGGTTGATAACAATGACGTTTCCACTTCAGCCTATAACCCCTTCACACTACTTACGTCAAGTATTAAAGACAAAGGTATTATAGCATACATTGATAACCAGTAAGATGCCTTTTCCTTCGCCACTTATGGTTCCGCTCTTTAGCCATTGTAGACACGCATCGCTGGCAGTATTTCTTCGGTCCCCCCTTCTTCGCTTAATGCTGGTAATTTAATGGTTGACCGCACCACAAATATTGATAGAACAATGGAGGAGGGAATATAATCAGGTATGTCCCCATAGCGCCCTTAAATATCAACCACCAGCTCCTGAAGCTAATTAAATTATTGTAACGAGTTAAGTAGTGGTATCACTATTGGGGGCAGGTCAATAGCAATTAAAAAACACCTTAAATCCCTTAAGGAGACCAACTAAAATGTCAGATAAAAAAAATAAATCGAAACCTCACTGTGAGGATAAGCATACCGGAGAGATAATTCAGGAGCCAGAAAAAACATTTATAAAAGCACTCGGCCTGGGCGCTTTCGCCATAGCCTCATGTCCGTCTGCGGTGGATGTTAAAAACGGGAAAATAGTCAGGATTAGACCGCTACATTATGATTCTAAATATACCAAAGAGGAAATCGGCTCCTGGAAGATCGAGAGGAATGGAAAGCCGTTTGAACCGATTTTAAAATCGCAGCCGGCTCCTTACATGCTGGCCTATAAAAAGCGGACATACTCTCCAAATCGAATCAGGTATCCACTAAAGAGAGTCGACTGGGACCCCAACGGCGAGAGAAATCCGCAAAACAGGGGCAAGAGCAAATTCGAGCGAATCTCCTGGAATGAGGCTACAGATATCATAGCCAGCGAGATAAAGAGGATTCAAAAGAAATACGGGCCCTATGCCATTCTTTTGCAGGGGGACGGACACGGGGAGACAAAAACCGTACACGGCCCCCACGGCTGTTCCATGTTACTGCTCGAGAAGATGGGGGGTTATACCTTGCAGGTCAGGAACCCCGACAGCTGGGAGGGATGGTACTGGGGGGCACAACATGTATGGGGAACCATGGATGTAGGCACGATGGCCCCCGCGCATAATTGTTTTAAAGATATCTCAGAGAACTGTGACATGCTCCTGTTCTGGGGGGCCGACCTGGAAACCACCTCCTGGGGTTTTTGCGGGCAGTTTCCCAGCCAGGCACTTTACTGGTGGTCTGAGGTTGGGATAAAAGCGGTGTATATCTGCCCCGACCTGAATTACGCGGCAGCCGTCCACGCCGACAAGTGGATACCGGTGCTACCCAATACCGATGCGGCCCTGCAACTGGCCATCGCTTATATCTGGATGACCGAAGGGACCTACGACAAGGAATACGTGGCTACACATACGGTCGGCTATGGGAAATTCGAGGAATATGTCCTGGGTAAGGAAGACGGGGTTCCCAAGACTCCCGACTGGGCTTCGCCGAAGTGCGGCGTCCCGGTATGGACAATCAAGGCGCTGGCCAGGGAATTTGCCGCTAAGACAACGTCCATAGTGCACAATTACGGAGGTTCCACTCAGCGGGGGCCTTACGCGCATGAACCCGCCAGACTGGAGGTCCTGTTACTGGGTATGCGGGGTCTGGGAAAACCGGGGATTCACCAGTACCACTACTTCGACGGTCTGCCCAGGAACAAGGCAAAGACCTTTACCCGCAGCCTCTGGCATGCCTGGCGCGGAGAACGGTGGCAGGTTAATACTAAGCAGATAATTCCCAAGACCCTTATCCAGGAGGCCATCCTCAACCCGCCGGTCAGTTCCTGGGGCAGTACGCAATTCCCGGCGCCGGTGGAAGACCAGTTTGTGAAATACACGTACCCCATACCCAAAGAAGAGGGTGGCTCCGAAATACACATGATATGGACCGATACCCCCTGCCGGCTCACCTGCTGGAACTGGGGGTTCAAGACGGTAGAAGCCATGAGAGCTGAAAAAATAGAATGCGTTATCGCCCAGCACCCCTGGCTTGAGAACGACTGCCTGCTTTCCGATATTATACTCCCCTCCAATACCAAGTTAGAGGAGGAGGATATCGCTACAACGGCATGGTCGGTCCCGCTTGACTCCATTATGATAGAGGGCCAGTGTATCCAGCCGATAGGAGAGTCCAAGAGCGACTATGAGATAGTGGGAGAAGTGGCTAAAAAGCTGGGAATGTACGAGGCTTATACAGAGGGCAAGACCGTTAAAGAATGGATAAAATTCGGCTACGAAGGCTTAAACGTGCAAGATATGGTCAGCTGGGAAGAACTAAATGAAAAGGGGTACTATATCATCCCGACTGCGGAAGATTGGGAGAAGGTACCGGCGGGTCTGATTAAGTTTTACAAAGACCCCGAAAATAACCCGCTACATACCCCCTCAGGCAAGCTGGAGTTCTACTCTGCCAGGTTAGCCGAACACTTTCCCGATGACCAGGAAAGACCCCCGAGTCCGAAGTGGATTGAAAAGGGTATAACCCACGATGAAAGGCTCTCCAGCGAAAGAGCCGGGAAGTACCCCCTGCTCATTATATCCAACCACGGCAGGTGGAGAGTTCATGCACAGTGCGATGATATAACCTGGATAAGAGAAATCCCAACCTGTAAGGTCAAGGGGCACGACGGTTATATGTATGAACCACTCTGGATTAACCCGAAAGATGCGGAAAAGAGGGACATAAAGAGCGGGGATATAGTCCAGGTATACAACGAGAGGGGTATTGTCCTCTGCGGCGCAATCGTATGGGAAAGGATAATGCCCGGAGTCGTTTATGTAGACCATGGAGCCAGAGTTGATTCAATAATCCCGGAAAGCGTCGATAGAGGAGGCGCTATTAACCTGATAAGCCCGTATAATATAACCTCAAAGAATTGTGCCGGCATGGCTACCAGCGGCTACCTGGTTGAGGTGGCAAGGATTAGCATGGAGCAGACAGAAGAATGGCGGGAACAATACCCCGAAGCATTTGAAAAAGAATATGACCCGGCTTCCGGGTTACGTTTTGGTGCCTGGGTTGTAGAAGGAATGTAACAAATAAGTATGCGGACGTTCTTTTATCACCACAATTTCGTCTGTAAGGATGGCGCGTATTTCCGCATCGGATTTCGTTTCCCAAGCCTTATTTAACTTATGGTTCAGCTTTATTCTGCGTCCAAAAACGAGCAAGAGGCCACCAACAGCACTAATACCGATGGAAATACCAAAATACCTATTACCAGAGGTAATATAAAGGGCAGGGCGTATTTTTCCTTGAGGCTTTGTTCTTTTTTCTGAGATGCTTTGAAAAGCCTGGTTGTTTGCCCGGGCCACCTTTGAGAAACCGGTTAGTACTTCGCAACTACCGGAGATATTCAGATACCGGTCTGTTTCTCGTGTATATTCCGGCCATAATGTATTTTTCTGCAACTTTGCATCAATGTTCTTTATAACACTATAATAATGTTAATTATGTCGAATTTTATTACATGCGAAAGGAATATTGACAATTGGCGGCATATCCCAAATTATTCGAACCCGTAAGTATCGGAAAAGTACGCATTAAAAACAGAATAGCCATGGCGCCGATGGGTATCGTCGGCCTGACGAATCCGGACGGAAATCCCGGCCCGCGTGGTATCGACTACTATGTCGAAAGGGCTAAGGGCGGTGTCGGACTGATAATTACCGGCCTTTTTCAGGTAAGAGATGAAAGAGGGAGTATCGGCGGCAACAAGCACATGATTAATCAGGCATCGACGGCGGCTTTCGGAGAACTGTGCGAAGCCGTTCATGCCCTGGGGGCGAAAATATTCGTGCAGTTAACTGCCGGCTTCGGTCGTGTCATCCCCCTCCCGGCTTTCAGCGACCAGCCGGTTTCGGCTTCGGCTGTTCCCCATTTTTATAATCCGGACACTACCTGCCGGCCCCTGGAGACGAGTGAGGTAGAAGATATTGTAGCAGCTTTCGGCGACGCTACCGACTTCCTGATAGCAGCCGGAGTCGACGGATTCGAGCTTCATGGCCATGAAGGCTATCTCTTCGACCAGTTTACCACGGCTATCTGGAACAAGAGGACCGACAAATACGGCGGCAACCTGAAAGAAAGACTTACCTTACCCTTCGAGGTTTTAAATGTTATTAAAGAACGTGCCGGGGCCGATTTCCCGGTGCAGTACCGGTTCGGCCTGAAACACTACATCAAAGGCCTCAACGCCGGAGTGCTCCGCGGGGAGCAATACGAGGAAGCCGGACGCGATATCGAAGAGGGCCTGGAAATGGCGAAATTACTCGAAGAAGCCGGGTTCGACTCCCTGCACGTGGATGCCGGTTGCTACGATAGCTGGTACTGGGCGCATCCACCGGGATACCAGGAACACGGCTGTATGGTGGATATGGCTGCTATGGTCAAGAAAGTCGTCAAAGTCCCGGTAATAGCTGTCGGCAGACTGGAAGTCCCGGAGCTGGCGGAAAAGGTAATCGCTTCGGGAGAAGCCGACATGGTGGCTCTGGGCAGAGGGCTGCTGGCCGACGCTTACTGGCCGGTCAAGGTTTCCGAAGGCAGGACGGAGGATATACGGCCCTGTATCGGGTGCCACGAAGGCTGCATCTGGCAATTTATGAAAGGCGAGTCACTCAGCTGCGCGGTAAATCCTGCCTGCGGCAGAGAGAAGGAATACCAGCTTGATAAAGTAGAAGAACCGAAAAAGGTCATCGTTATCGGCGGGGGTGTCGCCGGAATGGAAGCGGCCAGGGTTGCTGCGGTTAGAGGCCACGAGGTAGTCCTCTACGAAAAGGGAGAGGCTTTAGGCGGTCATTTAGTCGAGGCTTCGGTGCCCGACTTTAAAAAAGACGTGGGTACTTTGCTGGACTGGTATAAAAACGAACTCGAAAAGCTGGATATAGAAGTAATAACGGCGACTGAGGTATCCCCGGCACTGATAGCTAGAGAAAAGCCGGACGCTGTGATAGTCGCCACCGGCTCCAATCCCCTCATCCCCGATATTCCCGGCATCGATAAAGCCAGCGTGATTACCTGCGTAGACCTGATGCTGGGCAGGAAAAAAGCGGGGAAAGAAGTGGTCGTCATCGGCGGCGGTATGGTGGGCTGCGAGACGGCCGTGTGGCTGGCGGAACAGGGAAAACGGGTGACCCTGGTTGAAATGCTGCCCGAATTGATGGCAGGGTTTTTATCGGTGCCGCTTATGAACCGCATGATGCTTACGGACTTACTGGCTCTGAACAAGGTAAATGTCCTGACCGGTGTCAGCATTCATGAACTCAACGAGGAAGGTCTTATTGTTACCGTTGATGGTGGAAGTCCGCAGAAATTTAATGCGGATACTGTGGTGATAGCAGCAGGCTTAAAACCTGATGATGAATTATATCAAGTA
>CAYNDI010000026.1:0-16455 GCA_964395955.1 uncultured Dehalococcoidaceae bacterium | reverse complement strand
GGAAGTTCCGTCCCGCTTTACTCTTCCTGGGGGCGAGGAGCGATTTTTCCGGCTTTTTCCTGGTTATCTCGTCAAATGTATAGCCGCTCATGCCCCGCCTCCCCGGTGAGGTCGGGCGATAAACCTTTATAGCCAACTGGCTTCCCCTTTCATTCTAAACACCTTCATATTATCCGTCATTCCGGCGGAGGCCGGAATCTATTTCCCGTTTTCCCCTCCGCTGGATTCCCGCTTTCGCGGGAATGACATTTTTTTATTAAACACCTTCAAAGAACTCTATTTTATCCCCCGTCTGGAGGGTGACAATCGCTTTTTTCCAGGGGGGTGTCTGCACCTGGCGCCGCCCGACCTGACGGGTTTTACCCCGCATGGTGACGACATTAACCCCGGTTACCTTGACGTTAAACGCCTTTTCTACAGCCTGCCGGATCATCGGCTTATTAGCACCGCTGGCTATCTCGAAGACATATTTATTCTGGGCCTGAAGCGCCGTGCTCTTTTCAGTTATCAGCGGCCGGCGCAGCACCTCGTACAGATGCATTGTCTCCCCCTTGAGCTGTTCCGTTGCCCCATAATTTTTCGGCGATACGCACCGCCGCTTCGGTCATAACGAGATTTTTGTGGGAAAGAATATCGAGTATATTCAGCACCCTGGCGGGCGTTGTCTTGATATCCGGTATATTACGGGCTGATTTTATAACGTTTTCTTCCGGCTCTACGGTAACGATGAGAGCGGAAGATTCTATGCCCAGCGCCGCGAGCGCATCTATCATCTTCTTCGTTTTCGGTTCGGTAAAGCCAAATCCTTCCAGTATCTTTAGTTCGCCGTCACCGGCCTTGGCAGAAAGGACGCATCTTATAGCCAGACGGCGCATCTTGCGGGGTGTCTGCTGGCGGTAGTCCCTGGGTTGGGGTCCGAAGGTGATACCACCGCCCCGCCGCAGCGGGGATTTTTTGCCGCCGGCACGAGCATATCCGGTGCCTTTCTGCCGGTAGAGCTTCCGGGTGCTGCCTTTGACCATGCCCCTTGTCTTGGTGGCGGCGGTCCCCTGCCGGGCATTAGCCTGCAGGCCGACCATTACCTGGTGTACCACCGTCTCGTTAAAGGGTACGGCGAAAACAGCGTCGTTTACCTCTATCTGCCGGACTTCCTCGCCGGTGATGTTATATACCGGGAGTTTCACTTTACTTCTTTCCCCTCCTGGACTTCCGTATCAGTAATAGACTATTGGTCATGCCGGGAACGGCGCCCTTGACCAGCAACAGATTACGGGCCGGGTCTGCCTCGATAACCTCGACATTCATTTCTGTCACACGCTGGCTGCCCATGTGCCCGGCCATGCGCAGACCTTTAAGGACACGGCCGGGGCTGGTACCGGTGCCGATGGAACCGGGCGCGCGGTGACGGTCGGACTGGCCGTGCGTCTTGGGACCTCCTTGGAAATGATGGCGTTTAACACCGCCGGCAAAGCCCTTGCCGCGGGATATGCCGGTAACATCCACCAGGTCTCCGGCTTTAAACAGACTGACGTCTATATTCTGTCCCGTCTCCACTTCCTGTTCATCCTCCAGGCGGAATTCCCGGATGTATTTATATTTCGGCGGCTTCTTGTCTTTGCCGCGTCCCTTACGACCGGATTTCGGCTTGCCGACTTCTATAAAACCTAGTTGGGCAGCGGCATAACCTTCTTTTTCGGCGGTTTTTACCTGTATTACCGTGCAGGGACCTGCCTCAATAGCGGTTACCGCGCTGGCACCGTTTTCACTAAATACCTGGGTCATGCCCAGTTTTTTACCTAAAATCCCTTCAGTCATAATGCTATCCGTTTGTCATTGCGAGCCATGCGAAGCAATCCGTTTCTTCTCGCGGAGCAAACCGTTACGGATTGCTTCGTCACTTCGCGCCTCGCAATGACGTTTGTCATAGTTTGATATCTATCTCCACTCCCGAAGGCAGGTTCAGCTTGGTCAAAGCATCGATGGTCTTGGAGGTCGTCTCCACGATATCGATAAGGCGTTTGTGGGTGCGAATTTCAAACTGCTCCTGCGAATCTTTATCAATAAAGGGCGAGCGGATGACGCTGTACTTCTTAATACGGGTGGGCAGCGGTACCGGACCAACGGCTACGGCGCCGGTACTCTCCACCGCCTCCAGAATCTGCCGCGCCGACTGGTCGACGACGCGGTGGTCGAATCCCTTTAATTTGATGCGGATTTTCTGTTTAGCCATATTTCTTGCCCACAGCCTTTTCTATTATATCGTCTTTTATATTGGTCGGTAATTGTTCGTAGCTATGAAATTCCAGAGAGTGAGTCGCCCGGCCCTGGGTCAGCGACCGCAGGGTGGTGGCATAACCGAAGGACTCGGCGAGGGGTATCAGGCAGTGGATGATGTACATCTCTCCCTGAGTATCGATTTTACTGATATGGCCTCTCCTGGAGTTGAGGTCGGCCATTATATCACCCATGAACTGCTCCGGGACCACCACTTCCAGTTTCATAATGGGCTCGAGGAGTATGGAACTGGCTTTTTTAACGGCATCCCGCAGTGCCATCGAGCCGGCCATTTTAAAGGCCAGCTCTGAGGAATCGACTTCATGGTAGCTGCCGTCGTACAGAGTGGCCTTAAGGTCGACCACCGGATAACCGGCGAGGACGCCGGTCTCCATGGCTTCTTTAATGCCGGCCTGCACCGGCGGAATAAACTGCCGGGGAATGGTGCCGCCCTTGATGGCTTCAACGAATTCGAAGCCCTTGCCGCGGGGCTGGGGCTCGAACTTGATATTGACATGACCGTACTGTCCGTGGCCGCCGGTCTGCCGGATAAACCTGCTTTCGATATCGACCGGAGCGGTTATCGTCTCCTTGTAGGCTACGCGGGGACGGCCGACTTTCACGCCAACCTTGAATTCCCGTGTCAGCCGGCTGACAATGACTTCCAGGTGAAGCTCGCCCATGCCCGAAACAATGGTCTGGCCGGTTTCTTCGTTATAAGTCACCCTGAAAGTCGGGTCTTCCTCGGTAAGCTTCTGCAGGGATTCGCCAAGTCTATCCTGGTCGGCCCGCGTACGGGGCTCGATAGCGACGGCTATTACCGGCTCGGGGAATTTAATCGATTCCAGTAATATGGACTGCGAAGAATCGCAGAGGGTATCGCCGGTAAAGGTATTTTTCAGTCCCAGTGTGGCGGCGATGGCGCCCGTATCGGCGGAGGCGATATCCTCTCGGTGGTTGGCGTGCATCAGGAGAAGGCGGCCGATACGCTCCGGGCGACTGCGGACGGGATTATAGACCTGCGCCCCCACCTTGACTTTACCGGAGTAGACCCGGAAATAGACCAGCCGTCCCACGAACGGGTCGGTAACCACTTTGAAAGCCAGCGCGGAGAAGGGGGCGTCATCGCTGGCTTCACGGGTAGTTTTCTTGCCGGTCCTGGTCTCGATGCCTTCAACCGGCGGTACCTCGAGTGGGGAGGGAAGGAAATCGACAATGGCATCGAGGAGCGGTTGAACGCCCATGTTTTTCAGGGCGCTACCGCAAAGAACGGGCACTCCGTGGTTTTGCAGAGTTGCCCGTCTCAGCGCCTGTTTCAATTCATCGGGCCCGACTTCATCGCCTTCGAGATAAGCCATCATCATGATATCGTCGTTTTCAGCTAATTTGGCAATCAGCGCCTGGCGCTGCTCAACAGCCCTGGCCTGTTCCGATTCGGGAATGGGGATTTCTTCCGGCCCTCTGTCGGCATCGGTATTGAACCTCCAGGCTTTATTGGCCACGAGGTCGATAACATCCCGGAAGGATTCTTCGGCAGCCAGGGGAAGGTGTATCGGCAGGGGGTTTGCCCTGAGCCGTGTTTCAATCATCGATATAGTACGGTTGAAATTGGCGCCGACGCGGTCCATCTTGTTAATAAAACAAATTCTGGGGACCTTGTAGCTGTCTGCCTGACGCCAGACCGTCTCCGACTGCGCTTCGACGCCGGAAACAGCGTCAAAGACCACCACGCCGCCATCGAGTACCCGGAGGCTGCGTTCCACCTCGGCGGTGAAGTCCACATGCCCCGGCGTATCGATGATATTGATACGGTGGTTACGCCAGTAGCAGGTGGTGGCCGCCGCGGTGATGGTGATACCGCGTTCCCTTTCCTGGTCCATCCAGTCCATGACGGCGGTGCCTTCGTGTACCTCGCCTATTTTATAAGTACGTCCGGTATAATAGAGTACCCTCTCGGTGACGGTAGTCTTGCCGGCATCGATATGGGCGATGATTCCTATATTACGGACGTCCTCCAGGGGAAAATCCCTAGCCACTTTTTTCTCTCCCGCCGCTGACTTTTTTACTTTAACACTGCTATTTATCAATGAACCCCTTACCATCTATAGTGAGCGAAAGCCCGGTTGGCTTCCGCCATTCTATGCGTATCTTCACGTTTTTTAATCGTGGTGCCCTGCCCCTGGAAGGCCTCGGCAAGCTCATCGGCCAGTTTTTCCCGCATCGCCTTACCTTTACGGGACCGGGCGGAACTTACCAGCCAGGTCAATGCCAGGAAGAGGCCGCGGTCCGGCTGTACCTCCACCGGTACCTGGTAGGTAGCGCCGCCGACACGCCGCGGTTTTACCTGGAGAAGCGGCGTGACATTTTTCACCGCCTGTTCCAGCGCCGCCACGGGGTCTTTGGAGACCTGCTGCCCCAGCTTTTCAAGAGCGCCGTAGACAATAGTCTCGGCCGTTCTTTTCTGTCCGCGCTGCATGACTTTGCTAATCAGCCGGGACACGGTCAGGCTACGGTATTTGGCGTCGGGGTTTATTTCTCTTTTATCTGGTCTGGCTCTTCTCGGCATAATATTCCCCCGGTCTATTCTTGCTCGGTCCTGACTTTAGCCTTTTTGGCACCGTACTTGCTGCGGCCCTGCTTTCTATCGGCGACGCCGGTGGTATCCAGGGCTCCCCGGACGATATGGTAGCGCACGCCGGGCAAATCGCGTACACGTCCGCCGCGAATAAGGACGACGGAGTGCTCCTGAAGCTCATGGCCTTCACCGGGTATGTAGGCGGTTACTTCCATGTGGTTGGTCAGCCGCACCTTGGCTATCTTACGCAAGGCCGAGTTGGGCTTCTTGGGAGTGGTCGTCTTGACCTGCACGCAGACGCCTCTCTTCTGCGGACAGCTCTTTCCCAGACGCACCCGGTTTTTCAGGGCATTGTAATCGTACCCCAGCGCCGGAGTCTTGTCCTTCTTTGAAGACTTATGGCGTCCCTTGCGTACCAGCTGATTTATTGTCGGCATAACCTTTATCTATCCCCCATACAATTACAAAGGATGAGCGTTAGCTCATCCATTCCAGAATTCTAGCGATAAATTGAGGTGTTCAGCTCAACCTATCTGCTATTAACTGAGTTCTGAGCACTAAACAATAAATTTAACATATATTGCTACCGTCTGTCAACATTTTCTCAAGGTAAATTACATTCGTTTCTATTGTTCGTACGTGATGGGGGAAAAATAATGTCTTTTCAACCACTTGTTTTGGTGAAACGGTTGTGCTATTATCGGGGGTGAGGCGAGAGATGACCACGGAGAAAGTAAAAGCACTGGAACTGGCGATCGGCCAGATAGAAAAGAGGTTCGGCAAAGGTTCCATTATGAAGCTGGGGGAATCGAGCGGGCTACCGTCGATAGAAGCGATTCCTACCGGCTCACTGGCTTTAGACCTTGCCCTCGGCATCGGAGGGATACCGAGGGGACGTATCACGGAAATATTCGGGCCCGAGTCATCGGGAAAAACTACCTTAGCTCAGCACATCATCGCCGAAGCACAAAAAAGAGGAGGTACGGTTGCCTATATAGATGCAGAGCATGCCCTGGACCCCTCTTATGCTGGCAATTGTGGTGTCAATGTTGATGAACTGCTCATATCACAGCCGGATACCGGCGAGCAGGCCCTGGAGATTACCGAAGCCCTGGTAAGGAGCAGCGCCATCGATGTAATAATCATCGATAGCGTGGCGGCTCTGGTTCCCCGGGCTGAAATCGAGGGGGATATGGGCGACCCGCAGATGGGTCTGCAGGCCCGCCTGATGTCACAGGCCCTGAGGAAACTGGCCGCCGCCATAGGCCGGTCCGGTACGGCGGTGGTATTTATCAACCAGTTACGCGAGAAAGTCGGAATCGTCTTCGGCAATCCGGAGGTGACTACCGGCGGCAGGGCGTTAAAGTTCTACAGTTCCACGAGGATAGAACTGAGACGCGCCGAGATAATTAAACGGGGAAATGAAGCTATAGGCAGTCGTGTCAAAGCTAAGGTAGTTAAGAATAAAGTTGCCCCTCCCTTCCGCAGTACCGAGTTCGATATCATGTTCGACCACGGTATCAGCAAGGAGGGCAATATCCTTGATGTGGGTTTAGAGCTGGGGCTGGTAACTAAAGCCGGTGCCTTTTTCTCCTACGGTGATACCCGCCTCGGGCAGGGTCGGGAGAACGTCAAGCAATACCTTAAGGAGAATCCCGAGTTAGCCCAGGAAATTGAAGAAAAAATACGAGCCTCAGCCGGCATTACCCACAATACGATTTCTGACGACGATTAAGGGCACCTGGCAGGATAAGCCCACCGGATTTAGACAAGGGAAAAATAAGGCTGAGGCGAAGGCTTCAGCCTTTTGTGTTTTTAGAGGGGTTGCGGGCTGATGAGTAAAATAACCGGACTGACGGCAGGTAAAGGACGGGAAAAACGAATAAATGTCTACCTGGACGGCAAATTCGCCTTCAGCCTGCTGGCGGAAGTTGCCATTAAAGAGGGCTTGATAACAGGTCAGGAAATATCCGAGAGCCGGCTGGAGGCATTGACCGGTGTTGACCGATATCAGCGCTGCCTGAATGCAGCCCTGCGTTTTCTGGGCTACCGGCCGCGGAGCGAAACCGAAGTAAGGCAGCGACTTATGAAGCACGGCTTTGAAAGCGATTACACGGAGAAGGCACTAACCAGGCTGAAGGAGCAGGGACTGGTAGATGACGTTGCCTTTGCCAGGTTCTGGAAAGATAACCGGGAATCGTTCAGTCCGCGGAGCCGCCGCCAGATGAAACTGGAACTGAGGCGTAAGGGGTTGGCAATCGATGTTATCGAGCCGGTGATTAATGAAATAAATGAAAGCGATAGCGCCTACCGCGCCGCACTGGGTAAAACCCGGCATCTGCCTTTGACGGACCGCCAGGTGTTCCGTCGACGGATGGGCGCTTACCTGGGTCGGAGAGGCTTTAACTACGATATTATAAAAGAGACAACCGAAAGAATCTGGAAGGAAAACGGGGGAAACACCGGCTAAGACCGGCGATAATTTGTTTATTCGGCCGTTATTGGCTTTATAGCACTGATATTAGTGACTAAATATTTAACACATAAGGAGGTGTAAGGTGGAAGGAGGAGCAATTGTATATATTGCCCTGATTTTTAGTTTCATCATAGGTTTGATTGCCGGCGCGCTGGCTGCCTTTCTTTCCCGGCGTCTCATGTTCAACCGCCAGCTGCGGCTGGCCGAGAGGAAAGCCGCCAGGATGGTCGCCGAGGCCAGGGGCGAGTCCAAAGATATCCTGCAACTGGCGCAGGAAGAAGCCAAAGGAATCAAGGCTTCGGCCGATAGCGACTACCGCGAGCGCCGCTCCGAGCTGCAGCGGCAGGAGAACCGTCTGAACCAGAAGAATGAAACCCTGGACCGCAAGATGGAGGGCGTCGAGCAGCGGGAACGCAGCATGACGAACAAAGAAAAGGAAATCGACTCCACCCGCGGTCAGCTTCTCGAACTCAAAGACAAGCAGTTAAAGCAGCTGGAACTGATTTCCGGGATGTCCAGCACGGAAGCCAAGCAGTCTCTGCTCGACGCCATGGAAGTCGAGTTACATCAGGAATCATCGAGACGGCTCCGCCAGTGGGAGAGCGAGCTGAAAGAACAATCCAATGAGAAGGCTCAGGAAATACTGGCGCTGGCCATACAGCGCAGCGCCTCGGAAATTGTGGCGGAAGCCACGGTATCTGTGGTGCCTCTCCCCAATGACGAAATGAAAGGCAGGCTTATCGGGCGGGAGGGGCGCAATATCAGGGCGCTGGAGCAGGCTACCGGGGTCGACCTTATTATCGACGATACCCCGGAAGCGGTAACGATATCCAGCTTCGACCCGGTACGGCGGGAGATTGCCCGCGTTGCCCTGAACCGGCTCATCCTCGATGGCCGCATTCATCCGGCGCGCATCGAGGAAATGGCCATTAAAGCCAAGAGCGAAGTCGAAGCCGATATACAGGCTGCCGGCGAACAAGCCGCCCTGCAGTTGGGCATCCAGCTGCATCCAGAACTGATTAAGCTGCTGGGCCGGCTTAAGTACCGGACAAGCTACGGACAGAACGCCCTGGAACACAGCGTCGAAGTGGCTTACCTGGCGGGAATGATTGCCGCCGAAATCGGCGCTAATGTTACCACCGCCAAGAAGGTGGGGCTACTGCACGATATAGGTAAATCGGTTGACCGCGAGGTGGAAGGCACCCACGCCGCCATCGGGGCCGACCTCGTCAAGCAGTGGGAAAAATCGCCCGAGGTTCTCGCCGGTGTCGCCGAGCATCATCTTGAGACCAGCGATACCACTATCTGGGGCTATATAGCCTCGGCGGCGGATGCCATCAGCAGCGCCCGGCCCGGCGCCAGGCGGGAGTCGCTGGACAGCTACCTGAAGCGGCTTAAGGCGCTGGAAGACATCGCGGACAGCTTCACGGGTGTCGAGAAGTCATTCGCCATCCAGGCCGGACGCGAGGTACGTATCCTGGTCAAGCCGGAGGCTATCGATGACCTGGGCGCCATGCGGCTGGCCCGCGACATTGTGAAAAAGGTGGAGGAAACCCTGGAATATCCGGGTCAGATTAAGGTGACTGTCATCAGGGAGACCCGGGCTGTTGACTACGCTAAATAGAAGATAACACCGAGGATTGTCATTGCGAGGAGCGCAGCGGCGAAGCAATCCGTAGCATATTCGCATTAAAGCTGCCATTCCCGCGCAGGCGGGAATCCGGGTGGGTAGGGGAATGGATTCTGACTGGCGTCAGAATGACAGGAAAAGGGGGTAGCGGATTGCTTCGTCCCAACGAAATTGGGACTCGCAATGACGTAAGAGTTCGATGATAATATTAGTGATAGGTGATATCGTAGGCCAGCCGGGAAGGCAGGCTATCAATGCATTCGTGCCTGACCTGCGCAAGGAATACGGTATAGACCTGGTCATTGCCAACGGCGAAAACACGGCCGGGGGTTTTGGCCTGACCCTCAATACGGCGCAGGAGCTGCTGGACGGCGGCATCGACGTGATTACCTCGGGTAATCATATCTGGGCGCAGAAGGAGATTATTCCCTATCTGGATGGTGATATGCCTATCCTGCGTCCGTTAAACTACCCCACCGGGGTGCCGGGTCGGGGCTGGCTGCTCGCCAGGAAAGCTATGGTCGTCAACCTGATAGGCCGGACCTTTATAAACAGCTTCGATTGTCCTTTCCGGGGCATGGATGCGCTGCTGGCGGAGCTTGAGCAGAAACCGAAGGTTATCATCGTGGACTTTCATGCCGAGGCGACCTCGGAGAAGGTTGCCCTGGGGCGTTACCTGGACGGGCGGGTCAGCGCCGTACTGGGCACCCATACGCATGTCGGTACCATCGACACCCGCATACTGCCGGGAGGTACCGCTTACGTCACCGATATCGGCATGACCGGGCCGGATGATTCGATTATCGGCGACGATGCCGAGGCGGTTATACAGCGTTTTCTGACCATGATGCCCCATCGTCTTACGGTGGGCAGGGGGAAACCGGTGCTCAACGCCGTCATGTTGGAAGTGGACGAAAGCAGCGGCAGGGCAACGAGTATCGAGCGCATTACGCGGGAGATGGGAAAGTCGTGAACCGGATTGACCTGCACGTTCATTCGAATGTTTCCGATGGTAAATATACCCCGGAAGAAATCGTCACGAAAGCCGCGGAACTCGGTCTGGCGTATCTTGCCCTGACCGACCACGACTCCGTAGACGGTATTATCCCGGCCATGGAAGCCGCCAGAGCTTTCCCGAAACTCAGGTTTATCCCCGGCGTGGAAATCAGCACCGATGTCCCCGATGGCGAGGTACACGTCCTGGGCTATTTCATCGACTATACCGATAAAGAACTGGGGGAAGCCCTGAAAAGATTCCGCAACTCGCGCCAGGGGAGGGCCCGGGGGATGGTTGCCAAACTACGCCGGCTCGGTATCGATATAGACGAGGAGCGGGTACGGGAGATAGCCGGCGACGGCACCATCGGGCGTCCGCATATTGCCAGGGCCATGCTGGAGAAGGGTTACATCGAGACTTTTACCGAGGCTTTTGATAAATACATCGGGCGTGACGGCCCGGCTTATGTCGAACGTGAGAAAATGATGCCCGAGGAAGCCGTAGCCCTGATAATACGTTCCCATGGTCTGCCCGTCATGGCGCACCCTTTCACGGTAACGGAGCCGGAGGCAACGGTCGCTAAACTCAAAGCAGCCGGGCTGGCGGGCATCGAAGCCTATTATAAAGACAATACCGGTGAGCAAACCGACGCGCTGGTCGAGATGGCTGATAAATACGGACTCATCGTCACCGGCGGCAGCGACTATCACGGCATTGATGAAAGCCGTGAAGTAGCACTCGGCGGCGTGGAAATACCCGTTGAAGCGGTGGAACGGCTTATCGCTCTGGCCGGTAAAAAAACATAAAACAGGGGGAGTATTGTACAAGAGGGGTCGAAGCCCCCTCTTTAAAGTCCCTCCCCCTCTCCTTTCAAGGAGAGGGGGACACAGGGGGTGAGGTTCTACCAATTATATGATATGTGTTCATTTAAAGTAATATAAGGAGCCATATTCATGAGTTCATTTATCACCTGGATTATTTTGTTAATATGCGCTTATCTCCTCGGCTCCGTACCGTTATCGTATCTGGTAGCCCGGTCCAGGGGCATAGACCTCAGGAAGCACGGCACCCAGCAGGTCGGTGGCGGCAATCTCTGGCGGACGACTTCCCGGAAACTCGGCCTGACAGTAGGCGTCTTTGATTTTTTCAAGGGTATGCTGATGGTATTGATAGCCTCGCGCCTGGGGCTGGATGCCGGAGAGCAGCTTACCGTAGGACTGGCGGCGATGGTCGGGCATAACTGGCCGGTCTTTTTGCGTTTCCACGGTGGTAGGGGTATCGCCACCGGCCTGGGTATAATCATCATTATGCCGTTAATAAATGATGACATAACGCCATGGGCAACCATAGCCTTCTTTGTTGCTGCGATTATCGTTATTATCTTCACCCACCGTACCCCGGTACCCATCCTCGTCGGTATGATAATGCTGCCGGTTTTCAGCGCCATTTTCCAGGAGTCGATATCGGTGACCATGGGATTTCTGGCGATGACGCTGATAGTCGTCATCAAACGACTCACTGCCCAGCCGGCGGTAGAAGCCAGGAAAATCGGTACGGGACGGTTGATATGGAACCGGCTGCTTTACGACCGCGATATCGGCGATAGAAAAGCCTGGGTACACCGCAAGCACGTTGCTAAAAAGGAACATGAGAGTGACGGAAGCTAATGTGATGAAATGCGCCACGCACCCGGACGTCGAAACATCTCTCCGGTGCGGCAAATGCGGCAAACCGATATGCCCCAGATGTATGGTGCAGACCCCGGTGGGCGCCAGGTGCCAGGACTGCGCCAAACTCTACCGTCTGCCGACCTACCGCCTGTCCTCCGCATATTACCTCCGGGCTGCCGGCGCGGCGCTGGGGACGGCAATCGTTATCGGGGTGGTGTGGGGGATAATCGAGAGTTATTTACCCTTCCGGTTCTTCACTTTAATAATCGGCGCCGGCGTCGGCTGGGCTGTCGGCGAGGTGGTCAGCCGGGCCGTCAACCGCAAACGGGGAGTCTGGCTGGCGGTAATCGGCGGCGTGGCTGTTATTATTGCCTACGGATTAACCATAGTCGTCGATTTAATCCGGTTCGACTACGTTTCTTTCAGTGGCATGCGCATCCTTTTCTTATTGCTGGCCATCGCCATAGGTATCTATATGGCGGTAATACGCCTGCGCTGAGAGAATAGTATTAAATTTTAAGTCACTCTATTATCTGTAAACCGCTGACTCCAGTTTTTTCAACAAGTTCAAGTATGGCAGGGGGAAAGAGTTCGCCCGGTGCCGGCTGGCCGTATGTTTCGTTCAGGCGGGCCAGATGGGCACCTAACGCAGCCTGGTCACGCCAGCGCTCGTAAATAACATACTCACCTGGATTATCCGCGCGCTGGTGAAAGTTGTAATAAACGCATCCTTCATCTTTGCTGTGGGTTGACCCGGTTAAATTTACAGCCAGTTCACGGAGTTTGTCCTCTTTCCCTTTCTTTACGGTCAATGTAACCAACATGATGATTTCTTCAGTAGCCATAATATCATCCTCCTATAAATTTTAAGGCCAGCTATGATTTACTTCTTCTCGTCCCCATCCGGGTAAAGACCCCACCGCTTGAAAAGCATCTGGTAGAACGGGGGCTGCGGGAAATCGTGGAGCATGTACATTCCGGTGCGTTCGTAGCCCCACTCACCCTCCATAGAAGCCCGGATACCCTTCATCAGCTCCTCCATCCTGGCGGCGGGCACGGAGAGGATAATCTCGTCTTCGGCGGCCAGCGCCCGCATGTAGTCGCCGGGGTCGGGCAAAGTGACCATGTACCGGCCGCTTTCCATCACGGGGACGACCTGGTAACCGCAGGCGGGCGGGAAGAGATAGCAGTCCACCTCTTCTTTGATATTCCCGAAGCTAAGCGTATTGAGCATGTTCCGCAGCTGGGTCGTGTTGGAGTAGATAATCACGACATCCGGCTCGAAGTTGGCCGTCTTTAAGGGGGCGGAGACGATGCCGATGTACTTATTCCGGGGGAAGGTAGGAAAGGTGACAAAAGGCTGAATCTCGGGGTCATCCGGCTTGTCCTCCAGTCCGTAGGCGATGATGGGGGCGAAGCACCAGTTGTCCTCTTCCAGCATGGCGATGGTCTCTCTCTGTCGGCGGGACAGGGCGAAAGCCTGGCACTGGGCGATATGCTGTTTACGGTCCCGCCACGGCCTGACGGCTCCCTTCGGGATATCCGCTTCCTTTTCCAGCATTTTCACGGCGAGGGGAGAGGTGCGCAGGTGTATTATCCTCTCCAGTTCTTCGCCGTACTTATTGAATTCGCTGAGAGTTGTCATGTATTAATACCTCCGGTTCTAAATTGGCTCTTTCACGCCGCCATAATTATGAATAATACGATATCATTTTGCAAGGGTACTGTTTGCATCTGGTTGTTTTTTATACTCATTCCCTTTGTCCTCTTTTCCTGGTGAAATAACCTTGATCCATCCCCCTAGCCCCCTTTCCTTCGGCAGGCTCAGGACAAGCTCTTTGGTAAAGGAAGGGGGAATATTTACAAATGGAATCCTGCTTATCGGTGATTTATTTTACAGAGGCCAGTGTTGTGCCTGGTTATAAGTAACGGCCGCCTCCTTTTTCCCCCGGCGGGGATTAAGGGGTGGGGTAAAGGCAATGGGTTAAGCCGAGGATGGTGCGAGGGTGGCCCGGGTGGGAATAGATATATACGAGGGGGGTGGGGGATAAAGGAGTGAGTTTATCACTCTCTGTTGAATGTAAATAGTACCTTTGCACAAATCGGTTAACACCCCTTATAATTAAGCATAGGCTGTGTAAATATCTCAGTATAAACTCCAAAATGGAGGTTCGATATGGAAAAGGTAGCCGTTATCGGAGTTGGCTCGACGAAGTACAGCGGCCCCCAGGAAAAGACGGAGGTAGAGCTCTTCGCCGAAGCCGCTACGGAAGCTATTGAGGAATCGAACCTGAAACCCGCGGATATTAAAGCCCTGTTCATGGGGAATGCATTGGGCGACTTTGACGAGGGACAGGGGATGCTGCAGGCATACGCCGCCGATAATATAGGCTGCCGGTACATACCCGCCAACAGGTACGAAGGCGCCTGCGCTTCGGCCAGTATGGCTATCCGGGATGCCTTTATCTGGGTGGCGTCCGGCTTTTACGATGTCGTCCTGGCCGGCGGCGCCGAGAGGGCGGCCACCATGGGCACCGGGCTGGCGACGCGTACCTTCGCCATGTTCTCAGATGCCCGCTACGAGTATCCCGCCGGCATTACCTTCCCGGCTGTCTTTGCCATGCTGACCCATCTCTACGCGGATACGTACAAAATCCCGCTGCAAAAACTACGGGAACAGATGGCAAAGGTCTCGATACAGTCTTACAATCACGGCTGTGTCAATCCCAAGGCGCAGTTCTTCGGTAAGAATGCCAACATGCCTGTCGATAAAGTGCTCGGCAGCTTCGTAGTGGCCACGCCACTCACCCTGCACGATTGTTGTCCTTTCTCCGACGGAGCCTCGGCGGTGGTACTCACCTCGGAAGCCATGGCGAAAAAGCTGACCGACAAGCCGGTTTACGTCACCGGGGTAGGACAGTCTTCCTGCGGACCGCTTATCACCCAGGGCGATTATCTGCCGAGGCTGCGGGCGCGGGAAATATCTTCGCGGCAGGCTTATATCATGGCCGGGCTGACCCCTAAGGACATCGACCTGTGCGAATTGCACGACTGCTTTAGTATTGCCAGCCTGATTGCCGCCGAGAGCCTCGGATTCTTTGAGTTCGGTACCGCGGGTGAAGCCTGGGAAAAGGGAGAAGCGGATATCGGCGGCAAGGTATCTATTAACCCCTCCGGCGGGCTGAAAGCCAAGGGGCACCCCATCGGGGCGACGGGGGCAGGGCAGGTCCATGAAATAGTCAAGCAGCTGCGCGGGGAGGTCGAGCCGGAGCGGCAGGTGGCAGGCGCTAAAACGGGTATGACGGACACCCTCGGCGGTGACGGCGGCACGCTGGTAAATATTATCCTGCAGCGGGGCTGGTAGTTGCACATGAATAAAATAACTTATACCGTCATTCCCGCTAAGGCGAGAATCCAGTATCCCCACCCCGTCATTCTGAGCGAAGCGAAGAATCTCGGAGAGGAGTGGTGGTCTGGATTCTCGGGTCAAGCCCGAGAATGACATTAATAAAAAATCCCCTGGCAGGCACTATATGATGCCGTATTATGGAGGCCCGTAGTGGAAATGAAGCTTATTTTTAAAGATTACAGCGAAGCCCTCAAACAGGACCGGCTGCTGGGACTGAAATGCCGTGGCTGCGGCGCTATCACGGTGCCCCCCGCTATGGTCTGCCAGCAGTGCTCCGGTACGGACCTGGAAGTTGCCGAAATGAAGGGCAGCGGTAAAATAAAAACCTTTACTACCGTCTTCGTGGCGGCGGAGGGGCGGGAGGACGAGATTCCCTATATCATCGTCATGGTGGAGCTCGATGAAGGCCCCTGGATTATGGGCAACCTGGACGGCATCGACCCCAAAGAAGCTTCCATGGAGCTTATCGGTAAAAAGGTAAAAATGGGACATAAAGTCTTCCCCGGCGACAAGTATTCGGCGGGTGAAGGCGCCCGACCCCTTTTCAGTCTGGTGCCGGAGTAATGACGGAACAATATTCCCGACATATCGAATTCGAGAACGTAGTCAATTTCCGCGATATCGGCGGCTACCGGACACGGGACGGGTATACTGTTGCCTGGCGGCGTGTCTTCCGCAGCGGCGAGTTCCGTAACTTAACGCCGGAAGACCTGGAACGCCTGACCGGAGAGCTCGGCGTGGTGTCGGTTATCGACCTGAGGAGTGGCCCCGAACTAGAGAATAATGGCAAAGGCCTGCTGGAGGGTTCGGAGATAAAGTACTGCAACATCGCTTTTATGACCGACGACGACCCCGGGGCCAACGCCAGCCGTTACGAGCATTGCACCAATATGGGCGAGTTTTACCTGGAAATGGCCCGGCAAAAGGACTACGGCAAGCGTATTATCGAGGCGCTTGAGGTCATCGCCGACTCCGGGAATCACCCGCTGGTTTTCCACTGCGCCGTGGGCAAAGACCGCACCGGCATGCTGGCGGCGGTCTTGTTGAGCCTGCTGGGGGTGGCGGAAAAATACATCATCGAGTATTACACCCTCTCCGACCAATATATGTACTATTTGCTGGCCAGGCTAAAAAACAACCCTAAAAAAAGCGACCCCCCGTTGGATATTCCTGATTATTTCTGGAAAGCCTCTCCGGAATCCATGTCCCTGTTCCTGACGACACTGCGGAATGAATATGGTTCCATCGAAGATTATCTCAAAGCACAGGGTATGGAACCCTCACTGATAGATAGGCTTAAAGTAGCGCTGCTTGCCTAGAGAATAGCCCTTTTTTTGTTTTTACCACCCACCCCATCGCCTGTTATCTATTCCCACCCAGGCCGCCCTCGTATCATCCGCAGCTTATCCCGTAGGTGTTTATCA
>CAYNDI010000025.1:0-16545 GCA_964395955.1 uncultured Dehalococcoidaceae bacterium | reverse complement strand
GAACTCTTGAAAGGGGCGACCATCCACGAAAGCTCTTTCCAGAGCCTCAAGCGCGGCCTGGGCACTATCGGCCGTCTCGGCTTCGTCGTGCCGGAAACGAAAGATGAAGCCGTCAAGAATATCCTGGATTTTCTCCAGCAGGGACGCAATGTCGTCCTTGAGTTCGGGAGGTACCAGGAAATCAGCGCCTACCTGCTCGTAGCCAACCTGCTTTCCCGTCGCATCTATACCCGCTACCAGCAAAAAATGGAGGAAGCCATCGCCGCCGATAACGAAGCGATGAAGCCGCGGCCCCTCGTTATCACCATCGAAGAGGCGCATAAGTTCCTCAATCCCGAGGTGGCTGACAAGACCATTTTCGGCACTATCGCCCGCGAAATGCGTAAATACAACGTCAGCCTTCTGGTCATCGACCAGCGTCCCAGCGGCATCAGCGAAGAGGTGATGTCCCAGATGGGCACCAAGATAACCTGCCTCCTCGATAACGAGCGGGACATCGACAGCGTCCTGGCGGGCGTCTCCGGCAAGAACGAACTGAAATCGGTGCTGTCGCGCCTGGCGCCGAAACAGCAGGCGCTCATCTTCGGCCACGCCGTGCCCATGCCGGTGGCTTTCCAGCCCCGCGAGTACGGCTCGGCGCAATCGTACAAGGACTTCACCGCCCCCGCCCCCCCCCTCAACACCGGGGAAAAAATCGAAGAACTCTGGGAATAACAATGAAAAATACAGATAGCCGTAAAAAGAAAGTCGGTCTGGCTTTGAGCGGAGGGGCGGCGCGCGGCATAGCCCACATTGGCGTGCTCCAGGTGTTCCGGGAAGAGCAGATACCCATCGACATGATTGCCGGCACCAGCGCCGGCGCAGCCATTGGTGCCGTCTATGCTGCCGGTCAGGATATTGACCGGATGGCGGCGTATGCCATTGACGCAGGGTGGAAAAGGCTGGCGCCGCTCATCGACCCGTCCTTCCCGAAGACCGGCTTTATCAAAGGCAGGAAAATCACCGGGCTGCTGTCCACCTATGTCGGCGGGAACATAAGGTTCTCCGACCTGAAAATACCCCTTGCCTGCGTCGCCACGGACATAGATACCGGCGAGGAAGTGGTCATTAAAAGCGGCCTGCTGCTGGAAGCCCTGCGCGCCAGCATCTCCATCCCGGGCATCTTTACCGTGGTCAGGCGGGAGGGCAGGCACCTGGTCGACGGCGGCCTGACGACCCCGGTGCCGGTAAACGTGGTCAGGCAGATGGGCGCCGACTTTATCATCGCCGTGAACGTCAACCCGGAATTTTCCAACCGGATAGGCAAGGGAAGCCAGAAACGCATCGAGGCGCACAAGGAACCCAATATCTTCCAGATAATGATGCAGTCGATATACATCACCACGAACGCCGTAGCGCGACATAGCCTGGAACATGCCGATATCGTCATCGAGCCCGACCTCTCGAATATCGGCGCCGGGGACTTCCAGAAAGCTGAAGAGCTCATCAACAAGGGCCAGCGGGCCGCCCAGGAAGCCATCCCGGAGATAAAGGAAAAATTGGAGAGCTTAGAATGAAAGCTGCCCGGCTGTACGTTCAACTGGAAAAAGACTTTATCACACCGGCGTTAAGCGACGAATGGGCCAAGTACATGGCGTCGGTAGCCGATTTCCTCACCGAAAATTTCAAACAGCGCTCGATGGGACTGGTCTGCGATAACTCACCGGAGATAAATAAAGTGTACACGGCCGTCTTTCCATCGAACGACGTTATGCAGTCTATCCTGAATAAGAGCGAGAAAGAGGTTATGCTGTTCGTACACCACCCCTCGATATGGGACCTGGCCGGAAGCCCTCCGGGATTCCACCAGATGGATAGAGACTTGCTGGTAAAATTCAAGGAAAATAATATTTCAATCTACAATCTCCATATCCCCCTGGATAACTATGGGGACTATTCCACCAGCGCGACCCTGGCCAGAGTCCTGGGGCTCACTGATTTGCGGCCTTTTCTGGAATATTACGGTGGTATAGCCGCCGTCTTCGGTAAGACCAGAATATCTACGATCAGTGAAATGCAGGAAAAGTTCGCCGCATTCCTCGGTCACCGGGCAAGCCTATACCAATACGGGTCTGACGAGATAACGAACGGAATCGTTGCCGTTGTCGCCGGCGGCGGAAATCTGGTCGAGGCACATGAAGAAATAGCCCGTGAGGGTGCAAATCTCTTGATTACAGGCATAACCATTAAAACGCCCAATACTCTTAAAGCCCACGATTTAGCTAAAGAAAAGGGAATAAATATTCTGGGTGGTACCCATTATACTACCGAGAAGCCAGCCTGCCAGGCTATGTGTGAATACTTCAAGAAACTGGGTCTGCCCTCCGAGTTTATCGAAGGTACTCCGGGTCTGGAAGATTTGTAATATTATAATTAGATTATAGAACCACCGCCCCCCCTCGGTTGTAATCTCTTCCCACCCGGGCCGCCCTCGTGCTATTCCCGGCTTATCCCATAGTCTTCAGCCCCTCACTGAAAAAAGGGGAGTGTACAGCGAGAGGGGGATACAGGGGGTGAGGTTATTTAAAATATCCTCACAATGAATTCACCGCCGCCTCTATCCTCCCTAAAGCTTCCCGTAATATTGAACGGGGGCAGGCGATATTCATCCGCTGGAAGCCGGAACCACCCAGACCGAACATGAAACCGTCATCGAAACCCACCCTGGCCTGTTCTCTAAAAAGCTTCTGTAAAGCTTTATCGTCCAGCCCCAACGCGCGGCAGTCCAGCCACAAAAGATAGGTGCCCTGCGGTTTTATAAGCTTTATCCTTGGGATGTGTTCCCTGAAGTAAGCCATGGCGAATTCCAGGTTGCCCTGAAGATATTCCAAGAGCTGCTCCAGCCATTCGTCACCGTAACGATAGGCCGCTTCCATAGCCGTCAGGCCGAAGAGATTAACACCGGGGACGATGCCGGACTTGACATCATTAAACCTTTCACGGAGTTTTTTATCCGGTATGATGATAGAGGAAGATTCCAGACCGGGGAGGTTGAAGGTCTTGCTGGGGGCCATGCAGACAATGCTGTTTTGCGCGAACTCTTCCGAAATCGAGGCGAAGGGGGTATGCCGGTGGCCCTTATAAAGCAGCTCGCAGTGGATTTCATCGGAGATAACGACAGCCCCCTGACCGATAACGATTTCTCCCAAGCGCTCAAGCTCTTCCCGACTCCAGACGCGCCCGATGGGGTTCTGGGGATTGCAGAGGATGATGGCTTTGACGCGACTGTGCCGGGACATCATGCCATCGGCTGGTGTAAACTTCGCCTCTAGGTCGGAAAAGTCCATGCTATAACGACCACGGGCCAGCTTTAGACAATTATGAGCTATCCGGCAACCGCTGCCCGTCACCACCCCGAAGAAGGGGTAATACACAGGCTCCTGCAATACTATTTCGTCACCGGGGTGGGCTAAAGCCCGTACGGCGATATTCAGGGCGGGGATGGTGCCGGGGGTAAAGACTACCCACTCCGGCTCTATCTTCCAGTTATACTCACGCTTCAGGCGGTCGACGACAGCCTCAGTTAAAGAGGGAGGTGGCATGGTATAGCCAAAAAACGGGTGGGTTGCGCGTTTCTTTAAAGCTGCCACAATCGGTTCCGCGGTGGGAAAGTCCATATCCGCCACCCACATCGGAATAACATCCTCACTACCGAAAATGGTCTTAACAGCGTCCCACTTGGCACAAGCGGTGTTGCTCCGGTCGCAGACCGTATCAAAATCGTACTTCATACGAGCACCTCCGTAACTGAGTCCATTTTACACACGAAGTATCTTTTAATACAAAGATGTTTGTTTTCACACAGACATCAAGATATAATTACTACCAAATGCACTGGGTCTATTACTTTGGCAGGGTACTCATACGCATACTGGTATTTCCCTTCGCCAGGTGGGAGATAAAGGGAGAGAAAAACACCCCGGAACAGGGACCGGTACTCGTTGTGTGCAATCACCTGCACCTTGCCGACCCACCTATTGTGGCTGCCAGTATCAAACTCCAGTGCGTCCTGATGGCTAAAGAGGACCTCTGGCACAACAGGTGGTCGCGCTTCTGGGTGGAAAATTTCGGGGCTTTCCCGGTGCGGCGTGGCGGCGTCGATAGAGAAGCTATCCGCCAGGCTGAATACTGGCTGAAGAAAGGGGTCTCCGTAATCATGTTTCCGGAAGGCTCCAGAAGCAAGAACGCCCAGATGCAGCCGGCCCTCCCCGGCGCGGCGTTAATCGCTTCCAGAATGGGTGTACCCATATTGCCGGTAGCTATTACCGGCTCCGATAAATTCAGGCACCTGGCAGGGTGTTTACGGCACCGACCCACCATGACGGTAACCATCGGCCAACCCTTTAATCTCCCGGCTAACGATGGAAAATCGACCCGAGAACAGCGTAATGAACTGATGAACACTATCATGAGAAGGGTCGCCGGACTGCTGCCAAAGGAATACCGGGGGGTGTATGACACAGAAAAAGTCGACCAGGATTGAAAAGGCATCCCGGACCGGATTCTGCTTCGGGGTAAAGCAGGCTATCGACCTCCTGGAAAAGGTCGCCCGCGAGCGCGGCGGTATAGAAACCCTCGGGGCGGTGGTACACAACCAGCAGGTACTGCAAAAGCTTTCTGAAATAGGCGTTAAAGTGGTTAATAATATCGACGATATCAAGGGCGATACCGTAGTCACCAGCTCCCATGGGGTCAGTCCGGAACTGGAAGAAAGCATCCGCGCCCGCCATAACGAGGTCATCAGCACCACCTGCCCCAACGTACAGCGAGCCCAGGCAGCCGCTGAAAAGCTGGCGGAGTCCGGTTTCTTCGTCATTGTCTACGGAGACGCCGACCATCCCGAGGTCAAAGCGATACTCGGCTGGGTTAAGGGCAAAGGACTGGCGACTACCGACGAAGGGGTGGTGGCGGCACTCGACCCGCTGCCGCGCCGGCTGGGAATCCTCTCGCAGACCACGCAGGTGCCGGGGCACTTTGCGGAATTCGTCAAGAAGATAATCGACCTGGCTTTGACGAAAAACTCCGAGATACATATCATCGATACTATCTGCCATGACCTGCGGGAAAGGCAGGCGGCGGCGCTGGAGCTGGCGCACCGGGCCGACCTGATGCTGGTGGTGGGGGGACGTTCCAGCGCCAATACCAACCGCATCGCCGAATTATGCTCCCGCATCACCGAGACACACCTCATCGAGACCGCCGACGATATAAATTCCGACTGGCTTAAGGAGAAAAAGCACATCGGGGTAACGTCCGGGGCATCAACAGATGAGGACACGGTAAACGAGGTGATAAAGCGACTGGAGAAACTCACCTCATAGCCTGTGGAAACTGGAGAGTGATAAAGATATAAATCCCAGGGATACCGAGGAAAGGCTCTGGCTGGGACTGAGGGTGTGCCGGATGCTTAAGGGATATTATCCATGATGCAAATTTTAACGCCTTGACTCGTTCGGGGACACTCCTTATAATTTATCTTAGTTTATCCATAGATTCGCTGATGTCCCCGTTTACCTAAATAAACAGCTATACACGGTGAATTTATTTTTTTTACCCACTCTCTCGTAGAGGAGGACAGATAAGTTGGACTACTTTTTAACGGAAGAGCAGGAGACCATCCGCGACCTCGCCCGGCGGATTGCCGACGAAAGAATCATGCCCGTGCGCGCGGAGCTCGATGAAAAAGAAGAGTTCCCCTGGGATATCGTAAAAGACCTGGCTGACGCCGATATGTTCCGCGTCTTTGTCCCGGAAGAATATGAAGGACTCGGCGGCGGCTGCCTGGAGTTATGCCTGGTCGTCGAAGAACTGAGCCGGGTCTGCAGCGGGGTGGCGGTCACCTACGCCGCCAGCGCCCTGGGCTGCATGACGCTGATGGAATACGGCACCGAGGAGCAGAAAAAAAAGTACCTCCCCGATATCGCCGGCGGAAAGAAGCTGGGGGCTTTCGCCATTACGGAACCGACCGCCGGCAGCGATGCCAGCAATATCAAGACAACAGCGGAAAAAGTCGAGGGGGGCTACCTGCTTAACGGTACCAAGCAGTTCATCACCAACGGCGGCGAGGCCGAGATATATACCGTCATCGCCCTGACGGATAAGACCAGGGGCGCCCGCGGCGCCAGCGCTATCATCGTCGAAAAGGACACGCCGGGCTTTACCTTCGGCAAGAAGGAAAAGAAGCTGGGCATCCGCACCTCGGCGACGCGGGAACTCGTTTTTAAAGACTGCCTGGTGCCGGAAGAAAATCTACTCGGCAAACCGGGGTGGGGATTCATCCAGGCAATGCGCCTTTTCGACCGCTCCCGGCCGGGCATCGGGGCACAGGCGGTGGGGCTGGCACAGGGAGCTTTGGAAGCGGCGGTTGACTACGCCGAGCAGCGCGTGCAGTTCGAACAGCAGATAATCAATATGCCGGTCGTCCAGCACATGCTGGCGGACATGGCCATACAGGTCGAGGCGGCCCGGGCATTAGTCTACGCCGCCGCCAGATACGTCGATAGCGGCGCGAAAAACGTCACCGAAGCCTCGGCTATGGCCAAGGTCTTCGCTTCTGATGCCGCCATGAAAGTCACCGTGGACGCCGTGCAGATTTGCGGTGGCTCCGGCTACATGCGGGACTACCCGGTAGAGAAAATGATGCGGGACGCCAAAATCCTCCAGATATACGAGGGCACCAACCAGATACTGAGAAACGCCATCGCCGTAAACCTGCGCAAGAGGAAGGCCCGTACGGCATGAATATCGTCGTCTGCCTGAAACAGGTACCCGGCACCACCGAGGTAAAGATTGACCCCGAAACCAATACTCTGATACGTCAGGGAATCGAGAATATTATCAATCCTTTCGATACCTACGCCATCGAAGAAGGGGTGCGGATTAAGGAAAAGCACGGCGGCAAAGTCACCGTCATTACCATGGGACCGGACCAGGCGGGAGCCGCGCTACGCGAGGCCGTATCTCTGGGCGCTGATGAAGTCGTTTTACTATCCGACCGGGCTTTTGCCGGCGCCGATACCTGGGCGACTGCTTTCACGCTGTCTTGCGCCGTTAAAAAGCTGGAAAAACCCGACCTCATTATCTGCGGTCGGCAGACCATCGACGGCGATACGGGGCAGGTGGGACCGGAACTCGCCGAGATGCTCGAAATACCCTTCATCGCCTACGTCAGCCGGATTGAAGAAATCAAAGAGGGCTACCTGCGCGTGCAGCGGATGGTCGAAGAAGGCCATGAAGTCATCGAGACCACCCTGCCCGCCGTTATTACCGTCGCCAAGGAAATCAATGTGCCCCGCCTCCCTTCTCTCCGCGGTATTATGAAATCCAAGAGCGCCAGGATAGAGACCTGGGGCATAAAAGAGCTGGGCGTCGAAGAAAGCAGGGTCGGTCTGGCCGGCTCATCCACGCAGGTTATAAAAGTTTTCTTCCCGCAGAGAGTCCACCAGGCAGAGATGCTGGAAGGGACATTGGAAAACCAGGTGGAGACGCTTATCGACCGCCTCAAGAATGCCGGATTGTGCCAGGGATGACGATTCATGGGAGTAAAAATCGATACGCTCAAGTGTACCGGCTGCGGGGGCTGCATTTACGTATGTCCCGTGGGCGTGCTGGCTATCGAGGATATGAAAGCCCGGGTTGAAGAAGGCTGTATTTCCTGCGGCGAATGCGTCGATAGATGCCAGTGGCAGGCCATTACTTTAATAAATGATAAGAACGATAAGAAAGGCTGAACGAAACCGGGGCGTTTAAGAGGGGCGAAGAGCATTTAATTCTCCCTCTTATCCCTCCTTACGAATGAGGGAGATAGATTAATGAAAAGCAAAGATATATGGGTTTGCACAATCATCCTCTCCCCTTCGTAAGGGGAGAGTGAGAGAGGGAATTGAAACTACCGGGCTAAGCCGCTGATGATACGAGGGCGGCTCGGGTGGGAAAAGATAACACACGAGGGGCGGGGAGGCATAGCTGAAAAACATAGGTATCGGTGATTAATGGGAATAGAAGTTAACCTCGAAGAGTGCGTCGGCTGCGGTAACTGCACCTCGGCCTGCCCCTTCGGCCTGATAGAAATGGTCCGGGGCAAGGCTGAAATCAAGGACGGCTGTACGCTATGCGGCGCCTGCGTGGACGCCTGCGACTACCATGCTATCACCATCGAAGCGCCTCAAAAAACGGCCGCAAGTAACGAGAACGCCCGGGGCGTCTGGGTCTACGCCGAGCAGCGGCGCGGCGCCCTGAAGAACGTCGCTTACGAGCTGCTGTCCCGGGGCCGGGAGCTGGCGGACACCCTGCAGACGGAACTCGGCGCGGTATGCCTGGGATACGATATCGCCGATATCGAAAGCCTTATCGCTTACGGCGCGGATAAGGTCTACCTTGTAGATAGCCCCGACCTGGCCGACAACCAGGAAGATTACCTTACCCACCAGATGGTAGAGCTTATCCGTCAGCACCAGCCGGAGGTGGTCCTGGCCGGCGCCACGGCGCTGGGACGCGCCTTCATACCCCGCGTGGCGGCTGTTCTCAACACCGGGCTTACCGCCGACTGCACCGGACTGGACATCGATACGGAACAAAGGCTCCTGCGGCAGACCCGCCCAACCTTCGGCGGGAATATCATGGCCACCATCATCTGTCCCAATAACCGCCCGCAGATGGCCACGGTACGCCCCCGCGTTTTTAAAAAGAACGCCCCCGACTCCAAACGTAAAGGACAGATAATCAAAGTAGACTTCAAGAAAGAAGGCGTCACGGCGAAGACGAAACTACTCAAATTTATCGAAGACGTCACCGAGACAATCAAGATAGAAGAAGCCGATATTATCGTCTCCGGGGGGAGAGGGCTGGGTAAAGCCGAAAACTTCAAGCTGCTGGCCGAGCTGGCGGACGCCCTGGGGGCGGCTTTAGGCTCCTCGCGGGCGGCGGTGGACGAGGGGTGGATTCCCTACAGCCACCAGGTGGGCCAGACGGGCAAGACGGTCTGCCCCAAGCTCTATATCGCCTGCGGTATCTCCGGGGCCATCCAGCACCTGGCGGGCATGCAGACATCGGACTGTATCGTCGCCATTAACGACAACCCGGACGCACCCATCTTCCAGGTAGCCCATTACGGCATCGTCGGCGACCTTTTCCAGGTGGTGCCGATGATGATAAAGAAGCTTAAAGGATAAGGTTTATCGACTTTCAGCCATTTTACCACTTAGGATATACCTGAGATTTCGCGCTTTACCTTCGGGCTTCAATAAGCCGGCCTTAACCATCATAGAAATATCCCTTGAAGCTGTAATCAGCGAGATATTTGCTATTTCTGCATAATATTTGCGAGTCAAGTAGCCCATACGGTTTGCGTATATAATCCCATCCATTTGCCTATCGTTGAGCCCTGTTTTTGCCCAAGCTTCATGTATTTTTTCTACTGCTATTCTCCAATCGGTTAATCTATCCTCCAGCATTCCTGCTTGCAGTACAATAGACATTGTAAAGAAATCAAGCCATTTAGTGCTTTCGTACTCCGGATTATAATTTTTTCCTAGCGAATTTCGTAATGCATTAATATACTCATCCCTCTTTCTCTGATAATACGCGTCGAGTGATAGCAGTTTACGAAAACTATAACCGGATTTCTGTAATATCAGTGTAGCAAGTAGTCTAGCTGTTCTTCCATTACCATCAACAAACGGATGGACAGCCACTAGATGTAAATGTGCGATTCCGGCACTAATAATAGGTGAAGGGTGTTCTTTAGACATTAACCATTCTGAAAATTCTCGCATTAACATTGGTATATCTATATGTGATGGCGGTTCATATACCTTTACGTCCTGGTCCTCTATCCAGTTGGACGTTGTCCTATATTTACCGGGTAGTATATGTGTGTCATGAATGCCGTTCATGAGTAACCAGTGTATCTGCAATATAGTACCTTCGTTTAAAACTGGTATTCCTGTATCTGTTATATCAGAAAGATAATCAACAAACTCTAAAGAACGGGCATAATTAACTACATCGACTCTTTCCTTTGATATATCGGCAGAGGGATAAGGCTTGACTGCTTTTTCCATCTCCTCTTCCGATATTGTTGCGTTTTCAACCATGGTTGATGAATATGCCGTACGTATAAAAGCCTCTCTACGCAGCCACTCCTCATGTTTCGGCATTATTAATTGACGTTCGATTCTATATTTGATTCTCTCGATTTCTTCTAGGCGATAATTGATTTCAAAAGTCAATGAATATTTCGGTACATACATTTTTATACCCCATAAAAATGGTATCAATGATATTATTATTTATATCATTAGTATATATGATATGATATATTAATATACTTGATGTTATTATATACATTAATTATATCATATGTCAATAGTTGATGTTATTTTTATCCACGGAAAACACACAGATGGTAATATTTAATAACTCTCTAGTTCAAATCGGGAATTTTTTAGGGGCGCCAGTCCCTTTTTCTTTTTTTACACTCCTTCCGAAAAGGTCTTCCCGGCTGCAATAAATGATTTGATTAACCTCCCGCCGCGGGAGTACAATCAATCACAACCACCAGTATTAACTACCACCCTGAATATATTTTCACGAAGGAGGCAAAAGTAATGGCGAACTGGCATGATGTCCTGATTCAAGAAGGCAAGCCGCCGGTCTGGCCCTACCCGATAAACTATGAAAAAGAGCAGGAAATCGATACTGACGTCCTGATTATCGGCGGGGGTATTGCCGGCTGCTGGGCGGCTATCAGCGCCGCCAGGAACGGCGTAAAAGTAGCCATGGTGGAAAAGGGCGATACTATCAGGAGCGGCGCCGGTGGTCCCGGATGCGACCACTGGTGCAACGTCCCCGCCAACCCGCACTCCAAGGTCGACCCCGACGAGTGGGCAAAAATATTAACCGAGCGTCCCGGCGTCCTCGGACCGCTGATGAAAGGCCCTGTCAAGATTTCATACGCCAACGGCATCGGCAACCAGATTCAGTGCCGCGAAGACTACGACACGCTCCTGGAAATGGAGCAAATTGGCGGCAAAATCAGGGATGTCGACGATGAATACGTGGGCGCCGAAGGCAGGTATGACGACACCAAGTTTATGTTTTCACCCCGCGTCAGCCCCAACCACTCCACCGAGGTCGTCATACGTATCTGGGGGACTACTTTTAAACCCGCCTTAAAGAAGGAGTGTCAGCGGCTGGGCGTCAAGATATTCGACCGCGTCATGGTGACCGGCCTGCTGACCGAGGGAGGCGTCCAGGGAGCCAGGGTAGTTGGTGCTACGGGCTTGAACAACCGCACCGGAGAGTTCCTGATTTTCAAATCGAAGGCCGCGGTACTGGCCGCTGCCGGCGACTTCTCTCTATGGATGCTGAATACGGAGCTAGCCGGTTATAATACTTTCCGTTCCCGCAACTCGACCGGCGACGGAGTGGCCATGGCCTGGAAAGCCGGTGCCGAACTCACGTTAATGGAGAGGTCGGGTATCGGCATGCTGGGTACCGGCTACAAGCATACCTGGTACGGCGGCGCCGGAGACGCCAGCTACGAGAATATCCAGCTCGTTGACGCCAACGGTAAAAAGCTGCCCTGGCCTTTACAGGGCTGGCCGGACGGAGGCGCCATGCGACCGGGTCCGGAAGATATGGAGAAAATCCGCCAGGGAATTCAAACGGGTGAATACGCCCTGCCCTTTTACGGAGATTTTCCGGCCATGCCGGATATAGAACGCCGGGTAACCTGGAACCTTATGCTCGGTGAAGAATCTACCACCAAAAACATCATCAATACGTACAATAAAGCCGGTTTTAATCCGGACAAGCACCTCTTGATGAATTATAACTACATCGAAGGCATGAGCCCGCCCCAGTGGCGTACCGCCGGCGGTGGAGGGCCCGTGGTCGACTGGGACTTGAAGTCTTCCCTCGACGGTCTGTATGTGGCCGGGGAGCAATCGTTCTCTCCCGGTGACCACAGTTACGCGGCAGCTACCGGTCGGTACGCCGGCAGAAAAGCCGCCGCCTACGCCAAAGAGATAGGGCAGCCCGGTATATCCCGGGACCAGGTAGCCCTGGAGAAAACCCGCGTATATGCCCCGATAAAACGCACCGGAGGCATCGAGTGGAAAGAGCTGCACGCCGGGATTGCCCGGGCGATGCAGTATTTCTGCAGTGAATACAAGACCGAGTTGCTCTTCAACATGGGGCTGGACACACTGAAGGACATCGAGGAAAACCATGTCCCGCGACTCTACGCCCTCGACCCGCATAAACTGATGCGCAGCATCGAGGACCTGAGCCTGCTCACTCACGGTCAAATCGTCCACCACGCGTCACTGGCGCGAAAAGCCAGCAGTATGCCGTTGAATTTCCACCGCATCGACTATCCGGAACTGGACCCGCCCCAGTGGAATAAATTCATCACCGTGAAACTGGAGAACGGCAAGGTCAAGGCGGGAGAACTGGCCGCGGATTACTGGGGTGACCTGAAAGCTAACTACGAAGCCCACAACAAAGACTACCAGGGCGTTTATAAAGGGAAATAAGGAGGCTGTCATGGCTAAGGATAAAGCATATGCTATGCCTAATATAACCACCCCGAACACTCCTGTAATCTTTAATCCGGATATCTGCGACGGATGCAACACCTGCGTGGAGGTCTGCCAGGTCGATGTCTTTATACCCAATACCGAGAAGGGCAAACCGCCGATTATCCTGCATCCCGATGAATGCTGGTACGGCGGCTGCTGCGTCAACGAATGCCCCCGCCCTGGAGCTATTTCCTTCAACTGGCCGCTGCAGCAGAGAGCCTACTGGAAAGACAAGGCGACGGGCAAGGTCTATAAAGCTTAATTCATTTAGGCGTCTGGGAGGTATAACATGCCGAAATCAGAGGGATCGGTCTCCATTAACGCGCCCATAGAAAAAGTCTTCGATGCCGCAACAAATCCGCAGAAAATGGACCAATATATATCCACTGCCGAGCTAGTAAATACTAAGGGAAAGCCTGACGAGCCAGGGAGCTATTCCGAATGGATCTATCCCGTGGCAGGCATGAAAATCCGCGGAAAAAATACAGTATCAGAAGTGGACAAGCCGCGTAGACTTATCCAGGAAATGTCCGGGACAATGACAGGAAAATGGATATGGAATCTTCAGCAGGAGGGTCAGGCTGTCAAAGTTGATTTTTGTATAGAATACAGCGTTCCCGGCGGCATTTTGGGGAAAATCGCCGACAAGCTCTTTCTGGGGCGGATGAACCAGAAGAACATGGAGCGTACGCTTCATAGTCTGAAAGCCTACTGCGAAACCTAAGCCGAGAGAAACGCTATCCGCCCATGTTTGGCAACTGGTTTGATAGTACCGGAGTGGTTAAGATAAATTTGCCTTGAGTCCTGCTGGTAAAAGCCGGACTACTTATAGACGCCGTATTCCCGGGTAAACTCAATCATGGCCTTCAGGTTTTCCGGCTTTACCTCGTCGGTAGAGCTGCGCGGCGCCAGGATAAAACCTCCGCCCTTGCCGACAACATCTATAAGCTTTTTACAGTGGTCTTTGACATCCTGGACAGTCCCCATCTGCAGCAGGCTCGATGGTACATTCCCTTCGATGCAGATATGGTCTTTGAGGACTTCCTTCGCCCGGAAAATATCGGTGGTATCCAGGCGGGCCAGCATCTTGCCTCTGGGGAACTCGAGCAGGTATTCCAGCCGCGATGTAAAATTTCCCTCGAAGAAGATGCAGGGAGTGGCGCCTTTCTCGATGAGTCCCGTCACCAGCCGTTTAAACGTCGGCCAGTAGAAAGTATCGAACTGTTTCTTCGAGAGGAAATCGTCGGAACCCCTGGTATTGGTCATGAACATCCTGATATTCCCCTGCTCGTTCGGCGGCGGCAGCGGTCTTTCCAGCGTCATCTCCAGTATCTTTTCGCAGGCCTGGATTACTTTATCGGGGCGGCGGAACATATCGGTCATGGTGCCGGCCATTCCCCGCATGGAATGGGAAATGACATCGTATGGCGGCATAGCGGCACCCTGGAAATACCGCGGGAAGCCCATATCCATCATCATCTTGTCGAATTTTATCATCCTGGAGCGCCATTTTTTCTGTTCGCGTCCGACTTTCAGGAGAGTCTCGATGGCTCTGGAGACATCCGGCTCCTCAAATGCCGCCGCCAGCATCTGGGCTCCCATGAACCCGTGCAGATCCGATAGCTTGGGGAGACTGGCTAATCCCGCCAGTTTATCGCTGGTGCGCGACATGTGAATCCGGAACATGTAGTCGGAAGGGTCGTTGATAAAGTCATCGTATTCATCGCCCCGCATATTATCTATTTCAATTGATTGATGACCGTGGTCGGGACTCACGCCGTGCCCCGGCCAGCGCGACTGTTTCGGGTCGAGGATTTCCATGGCCTTACCCGGGCTGAATGGCTGTGCGAAAATCATGTCCGCCGGGAAGTCCGGCAGCGTTTTCCGGTAGGCTTCATACCAGGCATCATAATCATAATATGCCGCGGAACAGGGTATACCAACGTACTTGGCCGGGAAATAGCCCATGGCGCATATCACCGGGACTCTATCGGGTATCTTTAGGTGAATGGTATCGGTAATGCGTTTCTCTCTTTCCTGGCAAAGCTGTTCGGCTGTTTCAGGCTGCCGGGAATTATCACTCATTTATTCACCTCACAAAATTAGCCGACAGGCTTGTTATCGTCATCATCAGATGATTCGGGTTTGAGTTCATCCTGCGTCACCATCCTGGAGATACGAGGGGGATTGTCCATTCCTTCGTCTATTACCTGTAGCTTTTGCGTCGACTGCTCCATTTTCAGGAAATCGGAAGCCCGGCCACGTACCTTTTCCAGAAGGTTGCCCATTTTCTGCAGCTCTTCCTCAGAAATCTCGAAAAATAAGGTCTGAAACAGCTGCCATGTAAGCCGGCGGGATTCGTTTATGAGCCTCTCTCCCTTTCGTGTTATCAGCAGCCTTACCGAACGGCGGTCGGGCATATCCCTGACCCGGTCAATCAACCCATCTTTCACCATACGGTCAACCATCATACTCACACCGTTTGAGTTGCGGTCAAGCCAGTTGGCAACAGCGGTTACCGTTACCGGATCTTGTAAATTATCAATAGCGAGGAGAACGGAATGTTTATGGGTGGTCAGTCCCAGCTTGATGAAAACAGCATTCTCAGACCTGTTCATCAGGCTGTGGCACTGGTGTATCAGAAGCCATGTCTTCGTTAAAGGATGAGCAAAGGTAAATTTCGCCGGCATTGTATTCCTTCTTCCGTAGTTCGTTGGCCAATATTGTCGTTAACAGTATAACACAACACGCGTTTTAGACTTAAATGGCTTACTAAATGATAATCGGGCTGAAGAAATCATAGAGAAGATAGAGTGAGGAAATAGTAATTCTCTCTCTTTTTCTTTGACGTTTTTCAGGCGGAGGTGCCGCGTCTGAGAGTGAGGGCAGCCAGTATCAGCAGAGCCACGGTGTAGGCGAGGAGGACACCGATTTCTTTACCTATGTCCAGCAGGTTTTGTCCCTGGAGCATTAAAGCCCTGATGCCGTCCACGCCGTAGGTCAGGGGGAGGAATTTGGCTATCCACTGGAGATAGTCCGGCATCTGGCTTACCGGCCAGAGCAGACCGCAGAGAAACATCTGGGGTACAATAATGATCGGGATGAACTGCGCTATCTGGAATTCATTTCTGGCAAAGGTGGAGGCGAAAGTACCCAGACAAACGGCGCCGATACCGATAATAGCCTCGAAAATGAGAATCTCCCAGAGTTCTCCCCGGAAGCTGACGTCGAGTACGTAGACCATGTAGAAAAAGATAATCAGGGTCTGGGCCAGGGCAAATAGCAGGAAACCGAGCAGGTAACCCCCCACGATATCAAGTCGTGATACCGGCGTCGCCATGAGCCGCTCCAGCGTCCCCTGGGAGCGCTCTCTCTGGAAGCTGATGCCGGTTAGAAGGAATCCAAAAAACATAATCAGCATGGCCAGCATGGCCGGGGCGGTATAGTCCAGCATACTTTTTTCAGGGATGGAAACACCGACGATGCTGGCTATTAGTAAAGGTGCGATAATCAGCAGCCCCATGGTACGGCGGTCGCGTATCAACTGGTTGATAATCCGGTTAGCTATACTCAACGCATTACCCGGCATTTTGTTTCACCTCCCCGCGCTTGATAAAATAGAGAAAGGCATCCTCCAGAGTGGCTTCGGGGTCGCCGGTAGCCTCCTGCAGTTCCGCCGGAGACCCCAGGGCAATAATCCTGCCCTGCCGCAGAAAGGCCAGCTTCCGGCAGTGAGCAGCATCGTCCATAGTGTGGCTGGAGATGATGAGTGTAGAACCGCCCCGGGCCAGGTCATCGAAGTATTCCCAGAAGCGCACCCTGAGCTCAGGGTCGAGGCCAACCGTGGGTTCGTCCAGGAAAATCAAGGGCGGCTGGTGAACGATAGCGCAGCCCAGGCTGACGCGCTGCTTCATACCACCGC
>CAYNDI010000024.1:0-16700 GCA_964395955.1 uncultured Dehalococcoidaceae bacterium | reverse complement strand
GCACCTTGGCCCGCCGCAAGGTCGCTGAAGTACTCAAAGATGTGGCTGACCTCGAAAGATTAATCAACCGGATTCGCGGTGATATCGCCATCCCGCGGGAGCTGGTCACGATGCGGCGCAGCCTCGAGGCCGTACCCGTCCTCAATGAAATAATTGAAGGTGCCGGATACACCGCCGCCATCAACTGGCTGAAAGAAGGCCTCAAGCCCTGCGGGGAGGTCATAGAACTGATTGCCGGGGCTATTATAGATGAGCCTTCTTCGACTTTTGGAGAAGGTCAGGTAATCAGGCCCGGCTTTTCCCCGGAACTGGATAAACTACGTCAGTCCTCCGGGGATGCCCGTAAGTATCTGGCCGAACTGGAACGCAAGGAGCGCGAGCGCACCGGCATAAAATCGCTGAAGGTCGGCTTCAATAACGTTTTTGGCTATTATATCGAGGTCTCTAAAAGCAATATCTCTCAGGTGCCGGCGGAGTATGTCCGCAAGCAGACGCTGGTCAACGGGGAGCGTTATTTCACGCCGGAGCTTAAGGAGTATGAATCCCTGATTCTTAACGCCCGCGACCGTATGGAAACGATGGAGGCCGACCTTTTCCGTCGGGTCTGCCGGCAGGTGGCGGGGTCCAGCGAGCAGATTTTATTTCTGGCGGATATTCTGGCGCAGCTCGATGTCTTTACCGCCCTGGCGGAAGTCGCCGTGCGCAATAACTATGTCCGCCCCGCCCTCAACGACGGCAATATCATCGATATTAAGCAGGGTCGCCATCCGGTGGTCGAAAGAAGCCTCGATGCGGGTACTTTCGTTCCCAATGATATCTATCTCTCCAACGAAGATACCCAGCTTATCGTCCTCACCGGCCCGAATATGTCCGGGAAGTCCACCTACTTAAGGCAGGTCGCCCTCATTGTCCTGCTGGCGCAGACGGGCAGCTTCGTCCCGGCGGAGTCGGCAAGTATAGGTATCGTCGACCGTATTTTCACGCGCATCGGCGCACGTGACGACCTCGCCGCGGGGCAGTCCACTTTCATGGTGGAGATGGTCGAGACCGCCAATATCCTGAACAACGCTTCTCCCCGTTCCCTCCTTATCCTGGACGAGATAGGGCGGGGCACCAGCACCTATGACGGACTCTCCATCGCCCGCGCCGTCGCCGAGTTTATCCACAACCACCAGGGCCTCGGCGCCCGCACCGTCTTTGCCACCCACTACCACGAGATGGTGGCTCTGGCCGGCTACCTGCCGCGGGTGAAGAACTTCAACGTGGCGGTCATCGAGGAGGCGGGTAAGGTGATTTTCCTGCATAAAATCGTACCGGGCGGCGTTGATAAAAGCTACGGCATCCACGTGGCGCAGCTGGCCGGTCTGCCCAAATCTGTCCTCCACCGCGCCCGCGAAGTCCTGGACGAGCTGGAGAGCGACCGTCAGGGGGCGAAGCCCGCCGGGAAACGTAAAGAGACAGTACAGCAGATATCTCTCTTCGGGGCCACGTCTGCGTTAGAAGAAGAGCTTAAGAAACTGGATATCGACGGCATGACGCCTTTAGATGCTTTAAACAAGCTCTATGAACTAAAGAAGAAGGTGGGGGAGTGATAAATTAAAGGGGAGAGTATAAGAGGTAATAATAATTAGAAAGGAGTCCAGCTATGAAAATCTTAGCTATTTCGGGGAGTCCGCGGAAAGATGGTAACACGGTGACTATGCTTACGGAGGCGCTGGCAGGTGCCAAGCAGGAGGGCGTTGAAGTGGAGCTTTACAGTGTCGCCGGCAAGAACATCCAGCCCTGCGACGGCTGCTGGGGATGCCGCGGGACAGGTAAGTGCCACATCAATGACGATATGCAGATTCTATACGATCGAATGATAGAGTCTGACGGTATTATTTACGGTACGCCGATATATTTTTACGGTATGACCGCCCAGATGAAAGCGGTGATGGACCGGACTATCTCTTTAAACACTCCGGAGAGGAGTCTGGCGAATAAGGTGGGTGGAGTCGTGGCTGTATGCGGTAGTCTTGGCCTCGTCGATGCACTCAAGGACTTCTCTTTCTATATCATGACACGCCGGATGCTCCCGGCCGGTCACGTCGCGGCTTATGCCGGCAGTCCGGAAGACCTCAAGAAAATGGAAAAGTGCATGAAAGCTACCCGTGACATGGGCAAGATGATGGCGGCGCTGGTGAAGATGGGTTTTAAGTATCCGGAGGAGTATCTTTCCTGGCACATGATTGCGTACGGGACGCATACGAAGTGAAGTAATATTTAGTTTTATGTTTGAGTATCTCTTGCTTTTTCTAAACCTCGTTCAACCCGCGCGGGTAATACATATAAAAATTGTCCAAGTGCTAATGTAAAATCAACGCATTTACGAGCATCATCATTTGTTGGAAGTGGTATTGTTTCGTCATCATGTCTTTGTTCATTCGCATCTAGCCTGACTTCGTGTGCCCATTGGGCCATTTCAGCCGTTATCAAGTGGTCGTCTTTTGCTTTATCAATACGACTATATAGGTTTCCTTCTTTGTATCCTTTGAATTTTAACATTGCGTCTACGGCACTAGCTGACAACATTACAGAACCCGCAGGTGTGTGTAAGCTATTCAATGCTTGAGTTAGAAAATTCCTCGCACGATCTGGAATACTTTCATCAACATCTGCTATTGGCGGATAAACTGTTCTTATAGGGTCGCCATCTTGTCTGGCAAAAGCAGATACTACTCCACCGCACCTTGCGCAAATGTAAATTCTCCAGTGTCTTTGATTGGTGCCATCGAAAGAGCTTGTGTCGAAATTGGCTATCGTTTGAAGGTTAGGTTTATCCACGAGGCAATGTGGACACTTTTCAATATCAAGCTGTTGTATTAGACACGTCATTTTGTAACATATCCCTGTGTGAATTTGTTATTATAATTATACTCCCTCTTGTCAATCTTATTAATACCCCCACCACCCTCGTGTCTTATCTATTCCCACCCTGGCCGCCCAGTCTCATCCTCGGCTTATCCCTTTGTCTTTACCCAACTCCTCCCCCTCGTAAGGGGAAAAGGAGGCGGCCGTCCCTTTTCGCCAGGCATGTCACTCTAGCCTTTATGAAACAAACCAACAGTACGCCGGATTCCATTTGTAAAAATCCCCCCTTCCTTTACCAAAGGAAGGGGGCTAGGGGGATAGATTGATATAATTATTCAAATAGATGGGGAACAAATATTTGCCCCCTTTTCACCTTTTAAAGTAAACTTTACTAAATAACTAACAGAGGTACACTCATGAAAACGCTGGTAATCTACGATACGCTGTACGGGTGCACGGGAAAAATCGCTAAGGCCATCGGATCGGCGATTGAGGGAGAAGTCAAGGTAGTCAGAATTACGGAGGCTGACGCTGCAGAACTGACCTCTTATGACCTTATAATAATAGGTTCGCCCACCCAGGGAGGACGTCACACCCAGGCCATGCAGGCTTTCTTCAAGAATATACCCGCGGACGCTATCAAGGGTAAAAACGTGGCGGCGTTCGATACCCGGATGAAATCCTGGTGGGTCAAAGTCTTCGGCTGGGCCGCCGACCGCATCGCCGCCGACCTCAAAGATAAGGGAGGCAATCTGCTCGCGCCGGGGGAAGCCTTCTTCGTCAAAGGCGGCAAAGGTCCCCTCGTAGACGGCGAGGAGGCACGCGCCGCCGCCTGGGGAAAGCAAATAGCCGCCAGATAACGGGATTATATTGTCATCGTCCTTGACGTAGCTGGCTGTCTTCATCTATTCTTAATGAAACACCAACATAATTTAGGAGGCTTTTCATGGTTGTTAAAGTACCCAAAGGCTGGTATGATATTTCCGTTCCCCTCAAGCAGGGGATGCCTTTCTTTCCCACCGACCCTTTCCCACCGAAGATATACCGCTACCACGATAGAAACCTGGGTGCCAGGGTCACCATGTCCGTGATAGAAATGATATCCCACACCGGCACGCACCTGGACGTACCGCTTCACTTCATCCCCGATGGCAGCACCGTCTCCGATATGCCCCTCGAAGCCACTATCGGACCGGCGCGCGTCATCGAAATCAAGGACCAAGAGAAAATCAAGGTCCCGGAGCTGGAAAAACACAATATCAAGAAAGGCGAGCGGGTACTCTTTAAGACGCGCAACTCCCCGGTAACCTATGAAAGCGAGCGCTTCGTTGAGGACTACGTCTACTTCGATGTCGCTGCCGCCGAATACCTCGTGGCAAAAGGCGTGATTCTCGTCGGCCTTGATAATATCACCATCGGCCACTTCAAAGAGGAAGATAACCTCATGAAAACGCACCGGACATTCCTCGAGGCCGGTGTCTATATTCTGGAAGACTGCGCTTTAGCCGGCGTACCTCCGGGAGAGTACGAACTGCTCTGCCTGCCGCTGCTCATCTATGGCGGCGATGCCGGGCCGTGCCGCGCTATTCTCAGACCGCTGAAAAATTAAAAAATTACAAATATAGCCAGCCGAACGAAAAGAGGGGCGAAAGTCCCTCTTTTTTTGTATCCGGGAAAGAATAATCCCGAAAAGATGTGATTTATTTAACATGTTCTTAATATTCCCCGGGGTATAATAGAAATATGCGGGGGTAACCGAAAATACGGGGCTACCATCCAACTAAAGTACGGGATGAAGCTGTTGACGCTCCAGAATCGGCTAATGTTACAATAAAAGAGACCGGATAACTGTAGACTACCCTCAACGTTATATTAATAGGGTAGTCTTTTTTTGTGACTTTTTTGTGAGGTTCTGTGAGTTTTTTGAGAGATGGCTGTATCAACTTCTGTGTATGATAAAAAGCGTTTATATCGTTTTTCAGGGGTGATTTATAAAAGGCGGTTCTATGAATAAAATGCAGGGTAAAAAAATCAAGGTTAACGGACATGACGTACACTACTATACCGCCGGCCAGGGAGAGCCCCTGGTAGTGATTCACGGTGGGGGAGGGGACGCCCGCACCTGGGACAAGAATATAAGCGAGCTGGCCGAAAATTATACCGTTTATGCGCCGGACCTGCCCGGCTACGGGGGCAGTCAGCCGCTGGACGGCGATTACTATATACCGGAGTTGTCCGAGTTCATCGGGGGCTTTGCTGCCAATCTGGGGCTGGATACATTCTACCTCGTCGGGCATTCGCTGGGGGGTGGCGTCGCTCTGGACTATACCCTCAAATCACCCCAGAAAATAAAGAAGCTCGTACTGGTGAGCAGTCTGTGCCTGGGTAGGGAAATCGCTTTCTGGGTCAGGCTGATGTCGATACCGGCTCTGATACGGTCGCTCGGAGCACTAACCATCGCCGTGCTCAAGGGAATAAAATGGATGTTCGAAAGGCTGAATCCCATCGAGTATATCATGCCGCTTTCTCCGGCCAGCGTGAGCGTCGGTGGCAGTATCACCACGTTCAAACATCAGACCCTGGTGCTGGAAAAACGGCTTTCCGAGGTAAGTGTACCGACGCTGCTGGTATGGGGGGCCAAAGACCCTATCGTGCCGGTAAGGCATGCCTACCAGGCTGCCAGAGTCATTCCAGACTGCCGGGTAAAAATATTCGAAAACTGCGGTCATAACGTCCACCGGGACGAGCTCAAGCAGTTTTCCTCTACTTTGAATGGATTTCTGGGCTAGTCAGTATCCCCGGCTTTTAAAGCGAGCTGATATTCCCGGTATTCTTTGACGATGTCTTTGTGCCTCACGAGCGCTTCGCCGATGCCGTATTGCTTGCTGAGGCGCAGCGGTACGCAGCAGCAGGAACAGCAGCTGCAGATGGCGTAATAGTCTCCCCGACACTTCGCGATTGATAACATCAGCCCTCTCCGCTGGCTGTCATGCAGGATTTCAACAGCCGTCTCCCGCGAGATTTCACGGGAATCTTTTGGCATCGCTTCCAGCATGATATGGCGCGTCGGACCGAGTAATATCTCGTTATCTGTCGGGTGGTCGCATTTCCCGTAAGCTTTCCGGCAGTCGCAGGGTCCTGCCGCCACACCAGTGGCTATGTTTACCAGCTCTTCGGCTTCCTTTGGTGAGAGCAGGTAGGCGCGGTGCATGTTGCGTCCGTAGGCGTTGGCCAGCTTTCTTACCAGCCGACCCAGCAGGGGAATACGGGTCCACCTGCCGAAGAACATGTAGCCCTTGATAATGCTGCTGCGGTTACCACTGTAGAACCTGAGAGTATGATGCATATTTTCTCCATCTGCCCTAGAGGCGCGGTTTGCAGATAATCTCTTTCACTTTTAGGTCAAAGAAACGGTGGGTCGGTTCCGGCTTAATCACTACTGCCGTATCGGCGCCGCGGCCGGTCCCGCCGATGGCGATTATTTCTTCATCGGTGCGCGCCAGTCCGGCATCGGCAGCCATGGCCGCTATCTCGGCGACGACTTTCATGCCCTGACCGAAAGTCCTCAGCGTCATGGCGATAACATCGCCGATAACCGGTTGGGGGACCGGGCGACCCTCGCCGCGGTTGAGGGCGCGGTGGATAGCGCCGAAGGCATGGGCCGCGGTGATGATGATGCCGCCTTTGCTTTCGACGATTTTGCGATTCGCGTCGGTAAATTCCTGGGTATCCGGTTCGCGGAAACCGGCGACATGGGTAACCACGATTACTTTATAGCCCTCGAAGACGTCTATAGCTTTCACGGCGGTACCGCCGACCGTAGAAGCGACGACAATTGTTTTGATACCCAGTTCATTCGCCCGCTTTTTCGCCAGCGCGAGGGTTGCGTCGGTATTTTTTTCTCCGCCGGGTTTTTCAAAGTAGGTGATTTTCGATTCCATTTTTCTCCTTTTATCTAGTCGTATCTCATGGAGCAGAGTATTTTCTCTATCTTTTCCTCGTCCAGGGGGCCGGCCAGCGTGGCGTATATAGAGAAGGAATAGCCGTCCTTTTGGATGGCAAGGGTCAGAATCTCGCTGGGGTATTTACGCCGGGGGTCTGCCGGCAGGTACTTTTTATCTCCCTGGACGCCGCATATCTCGGCCGGCTCTCCGCCGGCGATACCCGCCTTACCCAGGCTCTGATGAATGGAGAACATTACCTGTTCGTCTTCCTTTAAAAAATAGAACATATCGACGATGTTGACGGGGTCGCCGTGTCTCATCTCTTCCGGCAGGCCACTGCCGAGTTGGGAAAGCATAATCCTTTCCTGCCGGTAAAAGCCTTCGGGGATATACTGCGGCACGGCTACCGGGAACCCGACTACCGCCTCTGCCGCTTCCAGAGTAAAGACGCTGCTGCCGCCCCTTTCCGCCAGTTCAGCTTTCAGCGCCTCTATCTGTTCGTCCGTTAGTCCCGGTTCCTCCGTACCGTTACCGGAGCAGGCGGTCAGCATTAGAGGAATAATAATCAGGCAGCCGGAAAACAGGTATAGCATTTTTCTTTTCATGTACTTCCACCTCCCTGAAAAGCAGTCCGGAGCTTTAAGGCCTGACCACGTAGTTCCTCAGCGTGCCGATGCCTTCTATCTTTACCTCCACGATATCGCCCGGCTGCATGGGGCCGACACCGCTGGTGGTGCCCGTGGCAATGACATCGCCGGGCAGCATCGTCATGACCCGGGAGATAAAACTCACCAGTTCGTAGGCGGGAAAAATAAGCTGGCCGGTACGGGTCTGCTGCTTGATTTCGCCGTTGAGGACGGTCTCCAGCAGCAGGTCGGCCGGGTCAATCTCCGTCTCGATACAGGGGCCGAGGGGACAGAACGTATCGAAACCCTTGGAACGCGTCCACTGCTTGTCCCTGGCCTGGATATCACGGGCGGTAACGTCGTTGACGCAGGTGTATCCCAGGATATACCGTCCGGCCTCGTCTTTAGACACCTGCCGCGCGACGGACTTTATGACCACGCCCAGTTCGCCTTCGTAGTCGACCCTCTGCGAGGATTCGGGGTAGACAATATAGCCTTCCGTCCCGATGACCGAGGTGGACGGCTTGATGAATATCAGTGGTTCTTCGGGAATGCGGTGGCTCATTTCCTCGCCGTGACTGCGGTAGTTTACCCCCAGGGCGACGATTTTCGACGGGGTACAGGGCGCCAGCAGCCTGATATCGCTGGGGCGGTGGTACTGGTTGGTGATATTAATGCCATCAAAGGGAGTACCGGCCAGCCCCCGGATACCCTCGCTGTCCATCACCCCGTATTCCGCCTTTTCACCGTGGGTAAAACGTACGATTTTCACATTTTGAGTTTATCATCCGGCTATGTCGTGTTTCAAGCATCCCCCGTACCTAAGTACGATTGCCTGCCGAACCTGAATATGATATATTTTAATAATGAATACGGATGCGGATTTTATCCCTTCGGGGGGTATTACTTCTCCCGGGGGATTTCTTGCCGGCGCTACTGGTGCCGGCATTAAATATAGTAACAGACTCGACCTGGGCATACTTTATTCCGAGGCGCCCGGCACGGCGGCGGCCCTGTTTACCACCAATAAGGTGAAGGCGGCGCCGGTTATACTGGACATGGCGCGACTCCAGTTGGGGAAAATATCGGCGGTGGTCATGAACAGCGGTTGTGCCAATGCATGTACCGGCCAGCAGGGCATGAAGGATGCCCTGGCCATGACCGAAATGGCGGCGCAGCATGTCGGGGTGACGGCGGAAAGTGTCCTGGTAGCCAGTACGGGCGTCATCGGTACGCTGCTGCCGATGGAGCGTATCGGGGAGGGGATTAAGAAAATAGCCCTTTCCATCGCAGGCGGCCATGATATCGCCCGGGCGATAATGACCACGGATACCGTCCCTAAAGAAGTGGCGGTAAAAGCGGGGGGTTTTGTAATAGGGGGCATGGCGAAAGGGGCGGGTATGATTCACCCCGACCTGGCGACCATGCTCTGTTTCCTGACCACCGATGCCGATGTAGATGCCGACTTTCTAAAGCGGTCGCTGCGGGAAGCCGCCGATATTTCTTTTAACATGGTCTCTGTCGATGGCGATAACAGCACCAACGACATGGTTTTGATAATGGCCAACGGGAAAGCCGGCGGTCAGCCGATTAACGGTAGCAGCCAGCAGGCCGGGATTTTCCAGCAGACGCTGAATAAAGTCTGTGTCTATCTGGCTAAGGCTAATGCCCGTGACGCCGAGGGGGCTACCAAGTTTATCGAGGTTAACGTCTGCGGCGCGGCCAGTGTAGCCGATGCCCGGCTGGCGGCGCGGACTATCGTCGGTTCGTCGCTGGTCAAGGCGGCGGTGCACGGCAGCGACCCCAACTGGGGGAGGGTGCTGGCGGCGGCGGGCCGCAGCGGCGCCGCGCTGGAGGATGATAAACTGGAACTCTATATCGGCGGTACCCGACTGGTGAAAGAAGGCACGCCCCTTTCGTTCGACAAAAAAGAGGTAGAAAGTCACCTGGACGGTAAAGAGGTGTCCATAAAATTAGACCTTCATCTGGGAAAAGCGGAGGCCACCGCCTGGGGCTGTGACCTTTCCGAGGAGTACGTAAAAATCAACGCCGAATATACGACGTAAATCATAGCTGGCATGTTATGAAAAATATTATGGTTGTAAAAATAGGCGGGTCGACCTTCAGCAGCCGGGACACGACCATAGAAGATGTCGTGGCTCTGCAGAAAAAGGGCCTGGCGTTGATTGTGGTGCACGGAGGAGGCAGTACCGTGACCGACTGGCTTAAGCGACTGGGTGTTGCCACCAGGTTCGTACGCGGCGAGCGCGTTACCGATTTACCGACGCTCGAGGTGGTGACGGCGGTGCTGGCCGGGCTGGTCAACAAGGAGATTACCGCGGCGATAAATGTAAGAGGTGGCCGGGCGGTCGGTATAAGCGGCATCGACGGCTCTCTTATAGAAAGTGCTATGAAAGACCCGGATTTGGGATATGTCGGCGCGATGGTAAAGATGAATCCGGCTCTTCTGGAAGCGTTGCTCAGGGACGGTTTCATTCCGGTTGTATCGCCGTTGAGCCTGTATTCTATTGACAGACCCGATGATGGCCCGGCGATAATGAATGTTAACGGCGACCCCATTGCCGGTGATATCGCCGCGGCTATGGGGTCGCAAAAGCTCGTTTTTCTAACCGATGTGCCCGGTGTCAATGATAGTACCGGAAAATTGATATCACGCCTTTCCGAGGAGGAAGCCGAAGCCATGCTGGCTTCCGGCGTTATCTCCGGAGGCATGATACCCAAGATAAATGCCTGCCTGAGGGCTTTAAAAGCAGGTTCCGTTACCCGTATAATAGATGGGAGAAAGCCCCACGCCCTGTTAAAAGAAATCGAGGACGGTGAGGGCGGCACGACGATATACGGGGGAAGCACGAAGGGGCGTTAGCCCCTTCGGAAAATTCTTTCCCCCTCTCCTTTGAAGGAGAGGGGGTCAGGGGGTGAGGTAGACAACCTCATAACAGGGAAGGTAGAGAAATGACTGACTGGCCGGAACTTGAAAGTAAATACTACATGCAGACCATCGTGCGCGTGCCGGTGACCCTGGTCAGGGGCGAGGGCGCGCGGGTTTGGGACGATCAAGGTAAGGAATACCTTGATTGCGTCTGCGGGCTGGCGGTCAATTGCCTGGGACATTGCCATCCGGTAGTCGCCGATGCTATCACAGAACAGGCACGCACTTTAATACAGACTTCCAATTGGTACTATACCGTTCCGCAAATACAACTGGCTGAATTGCTGGTGAAAAACAGCTGCCTCGACCGGGTTTTTGTCGGCAACAGCGGCCTGGAAGCCAATGAAGGCGCTATCAAACTCGCGCGACGCTACGGCCACCTGAAACTAAACGGGGCATACGAAATCATCACTGCCATGGGCTCTTTTCACGGTCGTTCCCTGGCGTTAACGGCGGCCAGCGGGCAGCCCGGGATGCACAAGCCCTATGTCCCTCTACCGGTCGGCTTTATCAACGTAGCGAACAATGATATCAATGCTATAAAGGCGGCCACCACGGAAAAGACATGTGCCGTAATGCTGGAACTCATCCAGGCGGAAACCGGTGTCAATCTGCCTGATGATGATTTCCCGAAAAAAGTACGGGAATGGTGCGACCAGAAAGGTATATTGCTTATACTGGATGAAGTACAGACCGGGATAGGCCGCCTGGGAACGCTGTTCGGCTACCAGATGTACGGCATTGAACCGGATATCATGTCGTTAGCCAAAGGGCTTGGCGGCGGTATACCCATCGGGGCGGTGCTGGCTAAGGAATACGCCGCCGTCTTCGTCCCCGGCGACCATAACTCGACGTTCGGGGGTAATCCGGTGACCAGCGCCACCGCCTGCGCCGTCTTGAAATATATCATAAATAATGACGTGGTGGGGAACGTGAAGAAAGTGGGCCGGTACCTTATGGAAGAGCTGGCCAAGCTTAAGCAGAAATACGCTTTCATTACCGAGGTGCGCGGACGGGGTTTCCTGGTGGCGATAGAGTTCGATAGCGATATCGCCCAGGATGTGTTGCTGGACTGCCTGAAAAACGGCCTCATTGTCAACAGGGTCAAAGCCAATGCCATCCGTCTGGTACCGCCGCTGATTATCGGCAACGAAGAGGTAGACCAGGCAATCGGCATACTGGATGGAGTATTCTCTGGAATTGTTACTGAATAATTGCTAAAATTAGATGTGAGAGACGGTAATGTTAAGGAAAATAGGCAGACTAGGGGTAGTGGTAATACTTATTGCTATGCTCCTGTTTGCCACAATCTGGTTAATATTGTTCGATTCAGAGGTTGGGATGGCTAGAGATATCGGTATTCAGGAGCCCGGATTACCGTCGGTTGACTATTCTTCGGTACCCCAATCGGTTATTGATGATGCTGTTGCCCTGGCCGGTGAACTGGTGGGTGACAGCCAGGAAAAGCTCCAGAACCTGGTCGACCAGTTGCTGGCGGCCTATATTGAGGTCAGGGATATAGATGTCGTCGTTTTCTTTAATTCCGGCGGCTGGGGATGGAACTTGACGGATGAAACACCCGGCTGGTCCAGTATCCTCGAAGGCATTAAATCCCAGCTGGATGAACTCGGCTATCAATCGCTGGTGTTAAACTACCGGCGGACCAGTGCCGGCCTGAAGGGCTGTATCAAGGAGTTCCTGGAAGCCGCTGCCCACTATCCGCAAAAAGCCGGGGACTTTGCACGCCAGGTGGAATTTCTCACTGACCATATTCCGGACCTAAAAATCATTGTCGCCGGCGAAAGCACCGGTACCGTGATATCGGATAGGGCTATGAACATTTTAAAAGATAATAGTAAGGTCTACAGTATCCAGACGGGTACGCCTTTCTGGCACAAACCGGTGCCACTGGAGAGGACCTTGCTGATGAACAGCAACGGACGCGGTATAGATACTTTCAGCTACGGTAATGTTCCCGCCATGATATGGGCTACCGTCAAGGGATGGTTCGGTCTAACTTCGCCGGACGACAATCCCGGCGATATTCTGAGCTGGCTGAAAGCCCCGGGACACGACTACTCCTGGCAGTATCCCGGTGTATGTACCGCGGTCGTCGACTTCCTGGACAAAAATTTCGGTAAGAAGGACTGACGGTTTTAGACGGAGGTATGGTGTGACGGATAAGGTCGTTCTGGCTTACAGCGGTGGACTGGATACCTCGGTAGCCGTCAAATGGCTCAAAGATAAATATTATCTTGATATCATCGCCGTTACCATAGATGTCGGCAATGAGAAGGACTTCTCGTCCGTAAAGCAGAAGGCACTTGATGTAGGCGCGGTCAAGTCGCTGGTTATCGACGGTAAAGAACTATTCGTCAAGTACTTTATTTTCCCGGCTTTGCAGGCCAATGCCCTCTATGAAGGACAGTACCCGCTGGCGACAGCTCTGTCCCGACCGCTCATGGCTAAATTACTGGTGGATACGGCGGTAGCCGAAGGAGCGGTGGCGATAGCCCACGGCTGCACCGGCAAGGGCAACGACCAGGTCAGGTTCGAGGTAAGCATCAACGCCCTGGCGCCGGACATGAAAATACTGGCACCCGCCCGCGAGTGGGGCATGACCCGCGAGGAGACCATCGCCTACGCCAAAAAACACGGTATACCGGTCCCCATTACCGTCGCCAGTCCCTATTCCATCGACGAGTGCCTCTGGGGTCGGGCCATCGAATGCGGTGCCTTGGAAGACCCCTGGGACGAACCCCCGGCTGATGTGTATACCTGGACGAGTTCTCCGGACGAGGCACCGGATGAGCCGCAGTACCTGGAGATAGGCTTTGATAAGGGTATCCCGGTAAATCTCGACGGCGAGGAAACGGACGGCCTGACTTTGATTAAGAAGCTGAATGAGATAGCCGGCCGGCACGGCATCGGCCGTATCGACCATATCGAAAACCGCGTTGTCGGCATCAAGTCACGGGAAATTTACGAGGCCCCGGCCGCCGTTCTCCTCATACAGGCCCACCAGGCGCTGGAAGCCATGACCATGTCCAGAGACCAGCTGCGTTTCAAGCAGAAGGTAGCCGTGGAATACGCCGACCTTATTTATGACGGACTCTGGTTCAGCCAGCTTAACCGCGACCTCTCGGCGTATATCCTGAGTTCGCAGCGTTACGTGACCGGCACGGTCAGGATGAAACTGTTCAAAGGGCAGGCCACCGTCATGGGGCGCAAGTCCCCGTGGTCGCTCTATAACCTCGGCCTGGCAACTTATGATAAAGGCGATAATTTCAACGCGAAAGCCGCCGAGGGCTTTATTCACCTCTGGGGCTTACCCGTCAGGACACAGGCGCAAATACAGCTTTTGGGGGATAAGGAGGGGCCGCTGAGTATCATGGGCCCCGCCGGGGATGATGAAAAAAAGTAGCCAGAGCCATATCCGTGGTCGCTTTAACAAACCGGCTGATAAGCTGGTAACACAGTATACCGCCTCCCTTCCCTTCGACCGGCGTCTCTACCGGCAGGATATCGTCGGCAGCATCGCCCACGCTAAGATGCTGGCGAAGCAGGGCATTATCTCCGGTGAGGATTCCCGGAAAATTATCGACGGACTGAATTCCATCCGTGAAGAGATAACGCAGGGAAAGTTCGAGTTCAAACCTGAGACCGAGGACATCCACATGGCGGTGGAAGCCCGCCTTATCGAGGTGGCAGGGGAGGCCGGGCGCAAGCTGCATACCGCCCGCTCGCGTAATGACCAGGTGGTCTTGGACACGCGCCTTTTCCTCAAGGAAGCAATTTCCGATACTGTTAACAGGATAAAAGATTTACAGGGTGCCCTTCTCGACCTCGCCGAAGGTAATATCAAGGTCGTTATCCCCGGCTATACGCACCTGCAGGTCGCCCAGCCGGTATTATTAGCCCATCATCTCTTGGCCTATTTTGAAATGCTGGAACGTGATGTAGCGCGTTTCCAGGATTGCCTGAAGAGGATTGACGTTATGCCGCTGGGCAGCGGCGCCCTGGCCGGGGTGGCTTACGATATCGACCGTGATTTTCTGGCTAAAGAGTTGGGCTTCAGCCAGGTCAGCCGCAACAGCATCGATGCCGTAGCCGACCGCGATTTTGTTCTTGAATACGAAGCGGCGGCCGGTATAACTATGATGCACCTCTCCCGCCTCGCCGAGGAAACCGCCTTATGGTCTTCGGCGGAGTTCGACTTTATCGAGCTTGATGATGCTTTTACCACCGGCAGCAGCATCATGCCCCAGAAAAAGAACCCGGACGTGGCTGAGCTGGCGCGGGGCAAGACGGGCCGGGTCTACGGCCACCTGATGGCTTTGATGACAACTATGAAAGGCCTGCCCCTGGCCTACAACAGCGATATGCAGGAAGATAAGCAGGGCCTGTTCGATACGGTGGATACGCTGCTCTCGACACTGGAGGTCTTTGCCGGTATGGTGCGGACGCTGGAAGTTAAACCGGATAAAACGCTAAAGGCAGCGGGGCGGGGCTATATCCTGGCGACCGACCTGGCCGATTACCTCGTCAAAAAAGGCCAGACTTTTAGAGCCGCCCATGAAATCGTCGGCAAGCTCGTGAACTATGCCTCAGGAAAGGGCAAGAGCTTCAGCGAGCTAGACATAAAAGATTATAAAAAGTTTTCGTCTCTCTTCAGCGAGGATGTCCGTAAAATCACGGTAGAGTCATCTATCGCTTCCCGGAATGTCGTCGGCGGCACGGCCCCGCCGCAGGTCAGGCGGGCGCTGGCTAGAGCCAGGCGTATCATCGGGAAATAGCAGCTTGAGAATCCGGGGGAAGAGCCCCGGTATAAATGATTGGGGTGATACTATGACTGAATGTATCGTCATCGAAGACCTGACCAAGTATTATAGCAAGTTCATGGCTCTGGATAATCTGTCGCTCAAGGTGTCGGCAAAGGAAAATATCGGACTGCTCGGGCCCAACGGTGCCGGCAAGAGTACGACTCTGAAGATACTCTGCGGCCTTATACGCCCCACCTCCGGCAAGGCTTATATCGACGGTATCGACGTGGTAACGCAGTCGGAGAAAGCCCTTTCGAAAATCGGCGCCATTATAGAAACGCCGGAGTTTTATTCCTATCTCACGCCGGAAGACAACCTGAGTTATTTCGGGAGGCTGCACGGCATGAAAGGAGAAGAATTAAAACGGCGTATCAAGGAAGTCATCGCGCTGGTCAAACTGGAAAAATGGAGCAAGGTGAAAATAGAGAAATTTTCCCGGGGCATGAAGCAGCGTCTGGGGCTGGCGCAGTGCCTGCTGCACGACCCGCCGGTATTAATCCTGGACGAGCCCAGCCTGGGACTCGACCCCAGAGGTGTTGTAGAATTCCGGGAGATTATTAAAAGCGTCGGCAGCGAGAAAACGGTCTTCTTTGCCTCCCACCAGCTGGTCGAAGTCGCCCAGATTTGCAGTCAGGTAGCCATTATCAATAACGGCCAGCTGCTGGCATATGACAGCATCGCCGAGATGGAAAAGAAGTACCAGTCGCTGGAACAGGCTTATATGAAGCTGACGGGAGGTTCCGTTGATTAATTTTGAAAAACTGGGCATAGTCATTCAATATGAGTTCCTGAAGCATATCAGGCGGGCGCGACTTTACGTCATACTGGGCATTGCTTTACTTACGGAACTGGCCGTACTTATCCTGATTCCGGTACTCCGCGACGGTTACCCGGATAATGTGATGGTCATGGCTGCCTTATTGACGGTAGGCCCGAGTCTGGCGGCGCTTGGCGCCGTCTTTTTTGCCGGTGACGCTATCGCCGGGGAGTTCGAGGGCAAGACCGGATTTCTTCTCTTTACCAATCCCATTAAGCGTTACGTGCTGTGGCTCGGTAAATACCTGGCGTGTTTCATCGCGGTGGCCCTGCTGATTATTTTCACCTACATTATTATCGCCATTTCGCTGCTGGTGATTTACCAGGAAGTACCCTTCGAGATATTTACGTCATTCGGACTGTGTATCCTTTTTGCCTCGGGGATGCTGTCGGTAACCTTTTTATTTAGCTCTATTTCTAAAGGCTCCATGGGAGCCACGGTAATGACCCTCGTCTTCGTCTGGGTGATATGCGGGATTATCGAAAGTGTTCTCGCCTTCACCGGGAATCCTTACTGGTTTATTCTTTCCGCCGGTGGAGACAGCATCGCCATGGCTTACGGGGGTATGGAGATGTTCATGTCGGGCCTGGGTATGGGTGGCTTTGAGGCGATGATGGAGAGTTTCAAGCCCATGGACCTCGGCATGACGGCCTGGGGCATGACTATCTACCTGGTAGTGGGATTCGTGGC
>CAYNDI010000023.1:0-16702 GCA_964395955.1 uncultured Dehalococcoidaceae bacterium | reverse complement strand
TTCTTCAGCTTCCCGGCCACATCCTGCCGGATACCAACCCGGCCATATTCCGCCACAGAGAGCGGATACACATGATAATTATCCAGGCGGTTGTTCTCAGCCACGCGGCTCTTTTACCCTTACCCCGGTTTTTTTCGAGTACCAGTCTGGCCTGGTGACACCGGCTCATCATCAGGCTGCGAACGATGATTAACGTCTCTTCCCTTATCTTTAACCAGTTCGTCGGTGTCAGCAAAGCCTCGTGAGATGAAAAGAATCCGATTGCCCACCGCCGCCAGGCTTCCGGCTTGAGCTCTTCTAAAATCCCGGGCGGTACCGGAGCTTCGAGAAGGTCTTTAGCCCTCCTGAGGGAATAATAGATAATAGTGCCGGTTCCCCAGGAACGGGCGGCGTCCATAATATAACGCCAGTCCAGATCCCCTTCATACTTCTTGATTAATACGGCGATGTCACCCAGGATTTTTAGCCGGTCGAATTCCTTATAGAGCTGGATGGCCGAAAATATCAGCGTGTCCTCAAGCGAAAGTACCCTGGGTTCTCCCCACTGGAGCTTGAGTGTCCGGGAGCGTTCCCATATCCTGGCGACGGGTACGGATATCAGCCTCTCGTCCTCTAAATTCCAGTGGAGTTCGATAGAAAACGGGGCCTTTCCTTTCTTGATATACGGTGCTCCATGGAACGGGTGGGAAGTCCTGTCCGGTGATGCCGATTGTTCGCACCCCATTTCTTTAAGAAGCGCGCCGGCCCGCGGCAGGTCATCGGCTGACACGAGTATATCTATATCCGACATCGTTCTCAAAACCATGTTGCCGTACAGCATTTCCGCCAGGGCCAGGCCCTTCAGGGCGATTACCGGTATATCCTGCCGGTTAAAAGCAGATAATATCCGGGCTAGTTCGCTGGAAAAAACGACATTCCGGTACAGCGTATCATTATAGGTGGCCTGGAGACGCTCCAGGCAGGATTTATCTACCCGGTCACCGAGGTTGTTTTCCGTGATATTATGATAGACCAGCGGCGCGATATTGTGGAATTCGACCAGCGACATCAGGTATTCCCAGTCGACCTTCCCGGCCAGGAGCCCGGATAATCGTTCCTTATTCCCGGAGGTCATCCGGGTGGTGGTACAGAGTATCAGGATCTCCCCGGCCGCCTGCCGCCCGGATGGATGACGCTTGTTTTTCAGGACTGCTTTCGACTGATTCGTAGTGCTCATACCGGCTCGGACCGCCCTAATACTGTATAAGGCTCCCTTCTTTTTTGGCCCGCTTCAAAGCCTTCCTAAATACCAGGAAGGCCAGCGGTGTCAGGATAATGGTGAAACCTAGTAAAGCAAATATATCAGACCGGAGGTCGGATATCGAGTGCCCCCGGAGCATGGCCAGCCTCATCGCGTCAAGGCCGTAGGTCAGGGGGAGGACGCGGGAAAGCGGTTCCAGCCAGCCGGGCAGCACCGATACCGGATAGTACACCCCGGCCAGCAGACTCGAGGCGCTGCCGAGCACCCAGGCGACCGGGTCGCCCTTTTTCACGAGTAATACCACGGCTGCGGACATGATGCCGATGCCGCTGAAACTGGCGATGGAGAGCAGCAGTATCAATATCGCCGCCGGTATGTTGGCCTGTCCCAGGCTGGCGCCGAAGATGAAGGCCCCGACGAGGAGGTATATCACCACGCGCACCGTGGTCATCAGGTATGCCCATAGCGATGAGGATATTAAAATAGCGCTGAGCCGGGTGGGGCTGAGCAGCATTATCTCCAGGGTGCCCATCATCTGACCCTCACGGATGCTCTGTGCGAAGCTGGACAGGGATAGTCCCAGAAACCCGGTAAAAGCCAGGCCGATGAGAACGAAAGAAAAATAGTCCCCGCCGTAAGCCTGCAACTGGGGAGCTACCGCGGTGCCGAAAAGCCGGGCCATAAAGTAAAAGATGGCTATATTGAAGAAGATGCCTCCCAGCTGCATGACAAAGGACAGCCGATAGCTCAGCTCCTGGGAAAAATCACGCTTCAGGAACGCCAGGGCGACAGACATCTAGCTCTCCTCCCCGGTTGCCTTGTCCCGGAGGGCGTGAACGAAAATATCTTCCAGGGGCAGTTCTCCCAGCTGACAATCGCATACCTCGGCGCCGCTGTTGACCATGACTTCCAGCACCCGCGGGAGTACCGCCGCACGCTTGGATATCATCATCTCCAGGTCGCTGACACCGTCCCGCTGGCCGGTTATACGGCAATCGAGGACTCCCTCGATACGGGACAGATCCGTGATGATTACCCCGGAGAGATTCCTTACCTTGAGTTCACATTTCTCTTTCTTCTGGAAGACAGAACGCAGCTCTTTCACCGAGCCCAGGGCGTTTACCCGGCCGTGATTCATGATGGCAAGCCGGTCGCAAAGCTGCTCGGCCTCGGTGAGATTGTGGGTGGCCAGAATAATCGTTTTCCCCTCTCCCGACAGGTTTTCTTTGAGAAAGCGGCGGACGGCCTGGGCGCTGACCGGGTCCAGACTCCGGGTGGGTTCGTCGACGAAGAGCAACCGCGGCTCGCTCAGGAGCCCCCGGGCAATGGCCAGTTTCTGTCTCATCCCCGTGGAATAATGTTGAAACCTGACGTCGCCTTTATCACTCAGTTCGAGAAGATTCAGTAACTCCTCGATGCGCGTACCGGCCGTCTGACGGGGGATGTCGTACAGAGAGGCGAAGAATTGAAGGTTTTCACGTCCGGTAAGACGCCAGTAAAAACTCCTCTCCTCGGCGCTGACCAGCCCTACCAGCTTCTTGACCGCCTGTTCATTTTTGATGACATCGTTCCCGAAGACCTGTGCTTCGCCCGATTCCGGCAGCACCAGGCAGCAGAGCATCTTGATGAAGGTGGTCTTGCCGGCGCCGTTGGGCCCCAGCAGCCCGAAAAACTCTCCCTCTTCTATGCCTATGCTGACGTCCTCCACCGCGGTAACCCACTGCTTTTTCCCGAAAGGCAGCAGGTCACGGTACCGGGAGGTACGGGGAAAACGCTTGGACAGGTTTTTTGTGTTTATGGCTAACATATCTCTATTTTATAACCGCCAGAAAAACATTTTCCGGCTTAGTCTCCACACCGGTTTCAGAGTTTCGCTCAGAACAACACCGGGAAATCCGGTCTGTTTCCTGTTTAACCGGTCCTTTATTTGGCCGCGCCATACCAGGATTTTATTCGTTATCATGAACCGGGGGGTATCGAGGGAAATATCCCGTCCTCCTTTGTTTATTGACAGCACTCTGCCGATGATATTTTGTTCTTCTAGTTCTGCGGAAGGCCCCCAGGCATCGCCCCCCTGACGAAAGCCGGTCTGCCGGTTCGTCCGGATTTTACCGATGATACGATGCACCACGACGTTCTGGCCGTCCTGAAAGGCTATGATATCACCGGTACGTATCCCGGAGGATTCCACCCGGCTAACCCTGACCGTGTCGCCTACCTCGATTAGAGGACTCATACTGCCCGTGACTACTTTAAAGCTTATACTCGCGCCCTTCTGGCAAGTTTCCTGCCACATTTCACCGAGGGCCCGGTCTATTTTTTCGTTACGGGTGCCGGTCTTCAAATCACCTCTATTCATAATGCTTATAAATCCTGTTTGCGGCTCTACCAACGAGTCTAGCCTTTTTGCGTTGGTTATAGAATCAAAATTTGTTAGAATTCGGTAGAAATCAGCTAAATTATGGCTGTTCTAGAGATAAAGGCAGGTCACTACCGTTTTGATATCGCCGCCTGGTATGTTTCGGCGGCATGGTACGAGCTGCGCACCCAGGATCCCGAGACTACTGCCTTGAAACCCATCTGTCCGGCAGTCCGGGCATAGCGGTCGAACTCCCCGGGAGGTACGTATCTTTTGATGTTGGCGTGTTCGGGGGAAGGGCTCAGGTACTGGCCGATGGTCAGGATATCACAGCCCGTTTCGCTCAAGTCCCTCATTACGTTCATGACTTCTGCAGGCTCTTCGCCCAGTCCCAGCATTATCCCCGACTTCGTAACGACACCCGGTTGTATCTCTTTGGCTTTCTTTAATAGTCCCAGCGACCGGTCATAATCGGCTTTCGGCCTGATACCGGGGTATAGCCGGGGGACCGTCTCGATATTATGTCCCAATACTTCAGGGAGTGCCTGCAATACAGCATCTAAGGCCTCCGTCGAGCCTTGAAAATCAGGGATGAGGATTTCGACTTTTATCCGGGGCTCGATAGAGTGGAGCGCCCGTATTGTGGCGTTGAAATGCCCGGCGCCCCCGTCTGGCAGGTCATCCCTGGTCACCGAGGTGATGACGGCGTACTCCAGTCCCAGTCTTGTTACCGCCTCGGCGATGTTTTCCGGTTCGTCGGCATCGATGGCAGCCGGGTGTCCTTTCCCGATAGCGCAGAAGCGGCAGTGGCGGGTACAGGTATCGCCCAGAATCAGGAAAGTGGCCGTACGGTGGGAGAAGCACTGGCCCAGGTTCGGGCAGGCGGCGTTCTGGCAGACCGTATTCAACCGGAGGTCAGCCAGCAGTGTATTCATTTTGGAAACCTCGGACGGCCTGGAGAGCGTCTGCCTCAGCCATGGCGGCAGTGTCCTGTTTTTAATATCTATCGCTATACTCATTTAATAATGCTGTTTCTCCCGGTTGGATATCGAGGTTGAAGACCTGGTTAAACGACTGTATTATCGGCGTGATGAAATCTTCGATAGACGGCTTGGTTCCGGATACTTGTGCCACCGAGGTAATTTTCTTATCGGGCACCCCGCAGACGGCGATATAAGCAAAGCGCCTGAGGTCGGTATTTACATTCAGCGTAAAGCCGTGCGTCGTTATGCCGTGCGAAACATGGATGCCGATGGATGATATCTCGGCACTATTTACCCATACTCCCGGCGCGTCGGGCTCCCGGCAGGCCGGAATGTCGAACCGGGCTAATGTTTTAATGACGACCTCTTCCAGATTATATATGTATTGTCTGACGGTCAGCCCCCGACTTTTGAGGTCGAAGATGGGGTAGCCCACCAGCTGCCCCGGGCCGTGGTAGGTAATGCCCCCGCCCCGGCTGGAGTGACAGATGGGTATCCCTTCCTGTTTCAGCCTTTCTTCCGTGACCAGCACGTGCTCCGGCTGGTGGCCGGACTTACCCACTGCCAGTACCGGGGGGTGCTGGAGGATTAAAATGATATCATGGGAGATTTCACCCTGGTGACGGGCGTTCCGCAGTTGTTCCTGCAAGTGGCAGGCGCGCCGGTACTCCACTGCCCCGAGATAATAGACCGCGCCGGAGTCTTTAGTGGCCGGGAGTGGCGGCAACATCCGGGTGCTCATACTGTCTTTCTCCTTTTCGGTCCCAGCTGGATGGCCTCTCCGCTGACATCCAGGACTGCTTCGTGGAATCCCTCGGAGAGAGTAGGATGGGCATGGATGGTATCCGCTATGTCTTTCAGACTGGCCCCGAGCTTCATCGCCAGTGTTGCTTCCCCTATCATCTCGGAAGCGTGAGGCGCCAGAATATGGACGCCCAGTACCTTGCCTTTTAACGCATCGGCAATGACCTTGATAAAACCCCCTTCTCCCAGGATAAGGCCCATCCCGTTGACGGTCAGGGGGAACCTGCCGACGGCTATTTCGTAATTCCTGGCCCTGGCTTCCTGCTCATTAAGGCCGACCGCGGCAATCTCGGGACTGGTAAAAATACAGCGGGGTACGGACTCGTAATTCATGACTGTAGATAGTCCCATGGCGTTTTCCGCGGCGATAATACCTTCGCGGGACGCTACGTGAGCCAGCATCCACCCGCCGACGGCGTCCCCAACGGCATAGACGCCGGTAATACTGGTTTCCATCCTGTCGTTAACGATGATACCGCCCGGGTGTGCCGCTACGCCTGCCTCGCTTAATCCCAGGTTTTCCAGGTTCGGCTTTCTTCCCGTGGTTGCCATCACCAGCTGTGCGGTCAGGCTCCTGGTTTCGTCGGCTGTTTGTAAACTGGCTGTTTTTTGTCCGCCGGAGCTGCCGCTGAGGCCGGTTACCTGGCAATCCGTATATACGGCGACACCAGCGTTTTCCAGTATCTTTTTCAAATTGGTTGAGATATCGGTATCTTCGCCGGGAAGCAGGTGTGGTTCTATCTCCACGAGAGTCACTTTCGTCCCGAGGCCGGAAAAAATGGTGGCGAACTCCACCCCGATGACACCCCCGCCGATAATCAGCAGGGATTTCGGCACCACCGATATTTGCAGGGTGTCACTGCTGCTTAAAATATCCTGTCCGTCACTGCCGGGAATGTTAAGCGTTTGGGGTACGGAGCCGGGAGCCAGAATCACCTTCTCGGCTCTGACTTCTTCCCGGCCGTCCGCTGTCTCAACTTCTATCTCATTCGGTGAACGGAGTCTGCCGACTCCGTTAATCACCTCGATTTTGTTGGTGGTCATTAGCTGGCCGATGCCGCTGGCCAGCGTTTCTACCACACTGTTTTTCCGGGCCTGCATCCCGGCCATGTCGATGCCGTTATCCATCACCGGGATACCGTAATCATTAGCCTTTTTAACGCACTGTAACAGCCGTACGCCATGTGCCAGGGCTTTAGTGGGAATACACCCCTGATGGAGGCAGACACCCCCCAGTTTCCCTTTCTCGATGAGGATTACCGGGGCGCCCAGCTGAGCGGCCCGAATCGCCGCGGTATAACCTCCCGGTCCGCCGCCGATTATGGCTATCTTGCTTTCCTTCATTATATTACCCGGAGCTTTTAGCGGTTATTATTTCAGCGAGAAGTGGCCCTTTAAAACTGTACCGTCCTGTACGTGAGACGTTATCGCCAGACCGCTGGCAACCTTGATATTATTGCCTATTTTCAGATGTGGTTCCATACCCACGCCGGCCCCGAAGATGCAGCTGTCGCCGATGGTCACATCACCGGAGGTAAGGCAGCCGGGGCCGAATAGATTATGACTGCCGACGACGTTGTGATGGTCGATGCTGGAATGAGCCGATATCAGGTTGTTGTCGCCTATCCGCGTTTCCGTGCCGACGTAGACCATTCCGTATATCAGGTTACTCTGGCCTATCCGGGCGCTGGGGCTGACGTAAACGGAAGGGTGAATGATGTTGATAAATTTAAAGCCGAGGTCGCGGTATTTTTCGAACAGTCTTTTACGGACAGCCATGTTGGAGGTGATGGATATGATAATGCAGTCAAATATATTCTGCCGGCTGAGATTCTGAATCTGGTCGGTCCCACCTAATACCCGGCCTCCTGCCATCTCCTTGCCCCACAAGTTTTTATTGTCATCGACGAATCCCGCCAGTTTATAGCCGGCGGGGTCTAAAGAAAGGAGCTCCGCCACGATTTTTCCGCCGTCGCCGGCGCCGATGACAATCACCCGGAGGCCCTTCTGTTCCCCGGCTGGGAAAGGGGCCGCCGGTGTTGCGGTACCGGCCGGAGTCGTGATGTCTTTCGCGGTGATTTCACCCCGGGGTCCGGTCCCTTTTACCGTGGTCAGGTCGATGCCCTTTTCCCTGGCCAGGCGTCGCGCCGCCGGGGAGGCGGCGACGCTTTTTTCTACTGTTGAGGCGGTTTCCTGGCGTTGCAACACAACCTCGGCAGGTAGCTCTTCCTTCATGGTCTTGGCCTTTTCCAGTTCTTTCTGAAATTCGGGGGTATCCTTTTCCTCCCAGGCGTCCCCCAGCAGACCCACGACACAGGGTATCGGTATCTGCCCGTCTTCCTGGGCTAATATCTTGAGCATCACACCCGAGTCCTCGGACTCGATATCTATGACCGCTTTGTCGGTCTCGATAGCCAGCAGCTTCTCGCCTTCAACTATTTGCTCTTTTTCCTTCTTGTACCACTCACGCACAATCGCTTCCACCGTGTTGGCATCGAGTTTGGGTATGAATATCTGCTTTATCATGTCGGCGAACTCCTGCAGTCTAATTAACCGAGAACACTCATAATGGCTTCCCTGATATCGGCCTGGCTGGGCAGTACGGAATTTTCCAGACTCCGGCTGCACGGCACGGGCACGTCATCGGCCGCCACGCGTACTATCGGGGCGTCTAAATACTCGTAGGCGTGTTCCATGATTTGAAACCCTATCTCGGCACTGACACCGCCCGTCTTAGTCCCCTCCTCCACCAGGACCGCCCGTCCCGTTTTCTTTACAGAATTTACAATGGTCTCAATGTCCAGGGGGGCCAGGGTACGCGGGTCAATCACCTCGACCTCAATCCCGGTCTTTTGTAACTCGGCAGCCACCGCCAGGGCCTGAGTAACCAGGTAAGAGTAGGCGATTACCGTTACGTCTTTGCCTTCTCTGGCAACGACAGCTTTACCAAAAGGCACCGTATGGTCGTTCTCCGGTACGGAGCCTCGTAACCCGTAAAGAAGTTTGTGCTCGATAAAGAGTGACGGCCGGTCACTCCGGAAAGCGGTTTTCAACAGTCCTTTGGCATCGCCCGGCGTTGAGGGCATCAAAACATTAAGGCCGGGTACGTGCAGAAACCAGGCTTCGAGGCTTTGCGAATGCGTAGGGCCGTAACCCCGCCAGCCGCCGCAGGTAGTCCTTATTATAAGGGGCACTTTAGCCTCGCTGAAGATAAAGGGGAACTTGGTGGCGTGGTTGAATATCTGGTCCATGGCCAGCGTGATGAAGTCTATGAACATTATCTCTACGACCGGTCGCATACCCAGCAGTGAGGCTCCGGTGGCGACTCCTACGATGGCGGCTTCGGACATAGGTGTGTCTCTGACTCTTTCCGGCCCGAACCTGTCCAGCAGCCCGGCGGTGACGCGGAAGGCGCCGCCCATTATCCCGATGTCCTCGCCCATGAGAAATACCCTGGGGTCAGACTCCATCTCCTCGATGAGAGCCTCCTGGATGGCTTCGCGATAGGTTATTTCACGCATATTATTATCCCCGTATACGGGAACTTCCTTACCTTACGAAGGGACTTTCCTTTCGGCGCAGTTTCTAGCGAACTCAACCGCCCCGTCGATTTCTTCCATAACTCTGTTTTCGATTTGCTCCAGTTCGCTGGCCGTCACGCCCTGATTCAGTAGCTCATCGGACAGCCGTTTTATCGGGTCTCTGGCTTCCCAGTCGGCCTCTTCTTCTTTAGTGCGGTAATTTCGGGTATCGCTCTTGGAGTGGCCCATAAAACGGTATGTCTTGCACTCTATCAAAGACGGTCCCTTTCCCTGCCGGGCCGCCTCCACCGCTGCGGCGGCGGCTTTCCTTACCTCGATAACATCCATTCCGTCGACAACATGCCCGGGTATGCCGTAGGCGGCACCCCGCGCCGCGATATCCGGTATTCTAAAAGCAGTCTTCACCGGCGTGGACATGGCGTAGAGGTTGTTCTCGCATACATAGACGATGGGCAGTCCCCATACCGAAGCTAGATTCAGTGATTCGTGAAAAACTCCCTCGTTAGCCGCTCCGTCGCCGAAGAAGCAGGCTACCACCTCCTCTTTCCCCTGCATTTTAATCGCCAGGGCGGCGCCGGTAGCGATGGGTATCTGGCCGCCGGTAATGCCGTTCGAGCCGATGTTGCCGATATTGAAATCCGCCATGTGCTGCGTGCCGCCCTGACCCTGGCAATACCCTTCTTCAAGCCCCCATATCTCCGCCAGGATTCTGTTAACATCTCCCCCTTTGGCGATAAAATGCCCGTGCCCGCGGTGCGTGCTGGTAATGCAGTCATCTTTTCCCAGTACGCTGCACACCCCGACGGCTACGGCTTCCTGTCCCACGTACAGATGTATCGTGCCGTGGATATGCCCCCTGGCATAGAGCTCGTTCAGCCTTTCTTCAAACCTTCTTATCTTAAGCATCTGATACAGATAGTCTGAATACTGGCTTATCTCAGGTTTTTTCATTCCGGTAAATCTCTACCTTTTAAGCATAGCATTAAATGGCAAGCCACGGTAGCCGGTCTTTATTCTACTTAAGGATTTATGTGGTTACTACAGGGTTGCCTGCCATTTCAAGTCGTGGTCAGCCACAGTTTTTCACGTTTTAACTCTATTTCAAGTTTAGGAAAATGAGGTTTGACGATGGTTAGAAAAAGTACAAAAATGGTTAGATTTACTTTATACGGAACTCTTGGGGTTGGGAATATAAGAAAAGACGTAATTATGTCAAGTCTTTTCCCCCGGGTTAATATGCCCTGCCCTCCTTCGCCGGTAGACGTCAAGAGCCGAGAAAAGAAAATAGAGACAGCCGGCGTATTCGGAAAATCTCCCCAGCCACACGACGCTGCTTTCGAGTGGCCCCTGCGAGGCGAAGAATACGCCGGCGGCAAGTAGTATCAGACCCATAGAAAACCAGTAGTACATGTCCGCGTGCGATTTTATATAAGTCCTGAAGTAGATTATTGACAGGGCGATAAACAGGATTATCCCTATTCCCTTGGTGATATCTCTCAGGCAGAAACCCCCGGCCACGGAATTCAGGAATGAGATGTATTCCTGATGAGCCAGCCAGGTAATAATGCCGATAATAGCGATTATAACGAGGTAGGTTATCAGCAGTATGGCTGATTTATGCCCCGGTCTTGTATTTGCGAAAGTTAGACCGGCTATCTTGAGACCGGCTCCGGCAGCGAGTGCCACCGCCGTAAGTAAAATCCCCGTATCATGTGCCGCGACGTGCGTATTCAGGTCGGCGTCGAGCCATCCGTAGAAGAGGATACCAAACCCGAAGCTGAAAAAGATGCAGCTGAGTCCCAGCATCTCCATCGAGCCGCTGGACATGAAGTTACTGATGGCGAAGCAGGTAACCAGACCCGTAATCACGCCGACGAATATCGTATTGAGTACGGCAATCGACCAGTATAACCTGTAGTCCTCGGCGATATCCAGTATATTCAGGATGATAAAGATAACGCCGAGGCTGATAATGATAACAGCCGCTCCGAGTGCCAGCCGCTTGTACATCGGGACTCCTCTTAATGGTAAAACAGTAATATGAATAATCCGTTACTGAAATACAGATTATTATATTTATTCATTATATTATAATATACGTATTTATTGTATATTATAGAGATGTTATACATTTCAGGTTTTTGCGTTGAAAATGACGTCGAAGAAAGCGGACTTCGAACTAAAGACTATTAATGTCGGGAGGGAATAAGCTATTCTTACTGAATATATACGCAAGTCACACCGATTTATAACTGCTAAATATGTATAGTATATATGGATTGTCATAGGAAAAGATTGTAATCCTTCGAAATTAACAGACTGGGAAAAACGTGGGTATATCCAGAACCGTCGCTAAAAACACCATATTCAATTTTATAGGCACCACAGCCAGTGCCGCTATCAGTTTTGTAGTAAGCATACTGCTGGCTAGAGGACTGGGTGTGGAGGAATACGGCCTTTACACTTTCCTCATGTGGTTTCTTAGCCTGGGAAGCCTTTTGGTAAATCTGGGTTTGGGAGAGACTACCCGAAGGTATATCGCTGAGGCTACCGGGCAGGGAAACCTGCTAACCACCAGGGGTATTACGCAGTTGACCCTGGCACTCCGGTGTGCCGCCACGATACTGTTATCCATATTGATTGTCGGTTTCGCAGGCCTCCTGACGAATGTTTTCACCGAGGTTAACAGCGGCGTTTACTTCATGTTGATTACCCTTGTTCTTATTCCGGATTCCCTGGATCACGTCATCAGGTCTGTCTATGGCGGGTTCCAGAGATATGAATACGGTGCCTATATTGTCCTGGGAACATCACCGATAAGGCTGGTGGGAATCATCGTTATGCTGGCTCTGGGCTATGGTGTTGGGGAAATAATAATAATGACCGCGGCGGTATCGTTAATCGCTCTGTTTAGTAACATCTTTTTCCTGCGCCGTCTGATGCCTCTGCGGAGTCTGGTATCAAAGTCGCAACTGGACCCCGGGGTAAGGAAAAGTGCCCTCAAGTATTCCTTGACTCTTACGGGCGTTCAGGGCGTCAATTACTTTACCTGGTCTCAAGCCGAAGTCCTGTTTCTAGGTCTCTACTGCTCTATATCGGATATCGCATTTTATAACCTGGCCTTCAAGATACCTCGTATGATTATCAGTATGGTCCCTTTCGTTTTTGGCAGTGTGCTTCTGCCGACGGTCGCCGAACAATACGGTCGGGGAGACATCGATAAGGTCAAAGCTATCTATATCACTTCGGCCCGGTACCTGATGATGTTGACTTTCCCGATAGTTGTCGGCGGCATTGTCCTGGCGGCGCCAATCATACATGTCATTTACGGTTGGGAATATCAGCCTGCGGTAGTCCTGATGCAGATTGTCTTTATCCCCTTTTCCACGATGGGGCTTACTCATGCTTCTACCAGTATTATCTTCGGGATAAACAAGCCTTCTTTCATCCTGAAATCGGGAATTATCGTAATTATCGTAAGTATCGGCCTTTACCTCTGGGCGATTCCTACGTACGGTGTGATGGGGGCCGCTATCGCAAGTTCGGTGCCGCGCATCGCCGTGTTCTTTATTTACAACTTCTATGTTTATAAGAAACTCGACGTCCACTGGCCGGTAGGCGATTCCATCAGGGTTATTATGGCTTCGCTCATCATGGGCGCCGCGGTGTATGGAGTCCAGTACTCTATTAGTGATGTTCTGAGCCTGGCTATAGGAATACCTTGCGGAGTACTGCTTTATATACTGGTTCTGATTGGCTTGCGTTTTATAACACAGCAGGAAATTACTATATTAAGGAAGTTTGAAAAACAGGTACCTTCCGTCATAAGAAGTCAATATATGTCTATCGTCGGCCTCATTGAGAATTATGCCAGAAAGAGTCAGTAGTCTCGCTGACTCGTCAATCAAGGGCTTTTATTTGAAAATGTATATAACATCAATATCAAAATTTAATTACAGTGATATTAAGAATTCCCGTTTTTTTATGTTCTGTCGGTTCATTAAGAGGTATTCGTGGGACTTTTACAGGCTTTGATTCTGGGCATTGTCCAGGGCGCCACCGAGTTTCTGCCCATCAGCAGTTCCGGTCATCTCGTGTTGCTGCCGGCCGCATTGGGATGGGATGCTTCACCCCTTGTTTTTGATACTACCGTACATCTGGCGACGCTGCTGGCAGTAGTGGCGGTATTCTGGCGCGATTTGTGCAGCCTCGTCGTTGCCTGGTGGCAGGGATTACGCCACGGGCAGCCTTTCCAGACAATTGAGTCGCGCCTGGCCTGGTTTGTAATACTGGGAACGGTGCCGGGTGTCCTGGCCGGGTTGTTGCTGGAGGAAACTTTTGAGTCGTTATTCGCCAGTCCTCGTGCCGCCGGTTCGTTTTTGCTGGTGACGGCAGTGCTCCTGGTACTGGCCGAGTTTTCAGGGAAACGCCGCCGTGAACTGACGACAATGAACTGGCTGGACAGTCTCTTGATAGGTATCGGACAGGCGGCGGCCATAGCCCCGGGACTCTCCCGGAGCGGGACTACGATGTCGGTAGGTATGTTCCGCGGCCTGACCCGTGAAGCGGCCGCACGCTTCTCTTTTATCCTGTCGATACCCATCATAGCCGGTGCCGGGCTCGGTCAACTGATAACACTGGTAGGCAGTGGTGATGTATCGGCGCAAGCTCCGGAATTGGCGGTGGGTTTTCTTTCGGCGGCTGTTTGTGGTTATGCTGCCATCCGTTTATTCCTGGCTTATTTGCGTAAAAGGCCGCTGTATCCCTTTGCCGTTTATTGTATCGTGGTGGGTACTCTGGCGCTTGTGCTTCTTTAAAATGGGGAAAATGGTCTAAAGATTAACTAAAAGAGCTTTTCTATTTTCGCCGGTCTTCACCGGACCTGTCACTGCCTCTTCTTTCACCCAGCCGGCGTATCTGAACGACCAGTACGTAGATGGCAAAGAAGAGAATGAGGGCTACGATGGCAATTTCTCCGTATAATATAAGGTTATTATTTTCAATAAAGTAGGCCGAACCATCTCTGGCGATGATTAGCATCTGGAACAACCAAGCCAAAGCCAGAGCTATCAACAGCATCTGGCTTACGAGTACGAGTGTCGTTGAGCGCAGTCTCCGGCGCATGGTGGGCTTCTTTTCAGTGGCTATAATTCACCTCACGACACGATGACGTACGTGATTACAGCGCTTCTTCTTCCAGGATGTCACGCTTGCGGTATATCATAACGGCTAAAAAGGCGATAATCAAAATCATAGCGACGCCGATGACTGCTCCGAGGGTCCACCAGCTTACATTCTTCGTTATCGATTCGGGTGTGACTATTACCTTCTCAAGGGGTGTATCCTGGACGAAAATTTCCCCGTTATACAGCTCCACCCGGAAGCTGTACTCCCCAATCTCCCATCCTGCCGAAGGGATGTAATTAAGTTGACCGGTCTTCCCATCCGGTTGGAGCTGGCTAAAGGTCAGAAGGGGGATTTGCTCCAGCAACTCGTTGTTGAAAAGCACGGTCAGTATTAATCTGGCATCCGGTAATGCATTGTAAGGGAGGTTCATCTGGTATACTATTTTTGCATAGACAAGCTTATTTGTGGCTTCGTCGTAATTCAGAGCAGTACTGAAATTGGTAACTTCCGCCTGATTGGCAACCTCGGCAATTATTGGCGGGGGTACCGGCTTGACCTCGAAAGAGTCCAGCAAATCCTCGATACTCACGTGATTAAGTCCGTACCTATCCGGGGCCACGCTGAAACTAACCGGTGTGCTCTGGCCGCCATTAAGGGTGACTACTTTTGTCTGTACCGTAATATCATTTATTACCAGCGCCACCTGATAGGTCCCTGCCGCTTCACCATTATTAGTGATTAAAGCGGATATGTAGACATTATCTCCGGGATGCACTGAATCCGGATTTATCGATAAGCCGCTTACTGTGAAAGATGCCGGGGCCTCCGGCACAATCACGGAAAACATTCTGGCCATATCGCCGATACTCAGTCGGTGTTCCCCGGTGACATCTGAAGATATCAAGAAAGTGATCGTTTCGCTAGCACCGCCGGCAAGGTCGATGGTTTTGGCCTGTACGACTGTGTTATCCAGTATCAATTGCACTTCGCAGGTTCCGTAGAGGTTCCCCTGGTTGTTGATAACAGCACTGGCAGTAACCGTGCCCCCGGGTATGATTTCCTGCGGAGATATGGAGAAGCCGGCAACTTCAAAGCTGGCGGGTTGTGTTTCGGCAAGGACAGCGTAAAGGGACAGGTGCTCAATTTCCGTGGTAACGGTACAGGTCTCCGGGTCAACAATGCCGCCTAGATTAGTCCATTCTTGTGTATCCGGGTCGTATCTAGCTATGTAGAGACTATCGGCACTCATCCCTTCCGGCAAATTATCCGGGTCGTATTTGAAAATCAAGGGTACTGAAGGTTCGAAGGTAACGCCATTGGGCTCGATAATATAACAGCCGGTAACACCATAGCAATATTCCCCCAGGTCGGTTTGTTCATCTGATTTCTTTATGCGTATATAGCTGGCATTCCCGCCGTTCCGGGTTTTTACTATGGTGTCTTTAGGTATAATGATTTTGATGACCTGGTCATCGAGCGTACAGAGAACCTCAAGGACGATTACTCCATCGCCCGTCATCATGCCAGATAAACTAGTGGTTCCCCCACCCCCAGCTCCACCACCACCACTGCCGCCACCACCACCATCCCCAGGAGGGTTTTCGGTATCAGGCCTCACAATCACGGAAATCAGTTCGTAATCATACCGGTAGTGGTTATCCCTTACCCTGAAACGGAGTCCGTAATGAGTACCGATTTGGTCTTCATCGGGAATCCATGAAAAAACCCGCGTGGTACTATCGAAACTGGCCCCAACCGGTAAATTGTAGGCCGAATATATCATTGGGTCACCATCCGGGTCGGTTGCGGAGACGGTAAATACCAGGGTTTCTCCCTCGGTAACTGTTTTATCACCGATGCTGGCGAGTACCGGGGCATCATTGCGCGGATTGATAGTGATAGTGACGGTAGCGGTATTGGAATTATCCGCGCCATCATTCGCCCGGTAGGTAAAGGAATCGGTGCCGTTATAATTTGTGTCAGGGTTGTAAACGAAGGACCCGTTACTATTGAGGGTTACCGTGCCATGGGATGGATTGCTGATTTTTACTGCCGTTAGCGGGTCCTCATCCGCATCGGTATCGTTATTTAACACACCCGGTGCAGAGATATTCAGAGTGTAATCCTCGTTGACAAAATAGGAATCATTCACCGCCACCGGCGGATTATTCTCTCCACCGACGTTAATGGTGACCGTAGCTATATTAGAATTATCCTGGCCGTCAAAAACCTGGTAGGTAAAGGAATCGGCGCCGGCAAAAAGGTAATCGGGATTATAAAAGAAAGAGCCATCGCTGTTGAGAGTGACCGTGCCGTGGGAGGGTTCGGTTAACTTAATCGCCATCAGCGGGTCCTCGTCGGCATCGGTATCGTTGCCCAGCACGCCCGGAGCGGGGATATCCAGGTTGACATTATCGCCGGTAGAATAGCTGTCATTAGCCGCCACCGGCGGGTTATTCCCACCGTCGATAGTAATGGTAACGGTAGCTGTATTGGAGTTTTGCGTGCCATCATTAGCCCGGTAGGTAAAGGAATCGGTGCCGTAATAATCTGTGTCAGGGTCGTAAACGAAGGACCCGTTACTATTGAGGGTAACCGAACCGTGGGATGGATCGGACAATTTAATAACCGTTAGCGGGTCTTCATC
>CAYNDI010000022.1:10987-16741 GCA_964395955.1 uncultured Dehalococcoidaceae bacterium | reverse complement strand
GGTAGAAGTCAATGACAATGCCCTTTTTCACCGGCAGGACGCCGCCGTAGCCGGTCGAGGCTTTACCGCGGGGCGTCAGCGGAATATTATTTTCCGTGGCTATTTTCACCAGTTCGACCAGTTCCGCTTCGCTCCCGGGCTGCACCACGGCTTCCGGCACGGTGTTGCCGACCAGCGGCTTGATTAGACCCGGCATGGCGGCAACGTCATGGCCGTACAGCTTTCGTTCCGTTTTGCGGTAATTAACACGATTCCCGAATTTTTCTTCGAGGTATTTTTTCTGCCGATTCTTTAAAGTTTTCATTTCTATCCTCCTTTTGCGTTGAGGAGTTAACGGGTGAATTTTTCTGCCATTTCTCCCTGGCTGGCTATCTGTTCCAGTAATATCTCGTGAACGATATCACAGGCATTGACTATTTTCAAATTGGTCAGACTGTAATAGATATTTACGCCTTCCCGCCGCGCTTTCACGACGCCCCGGTGACGCAGCACCGCCAGGTGACGCGATATTACCGCCTGGGGAGATCGCAGGGTGCCTACCAGCTCCCCGACGGATTTTTCGCCGCCGCGTAGCTCGCTGATAATCATTAGACGCGTGGGGTCGGAGAAAGTTTTACAAAGCTCGGCCTTTTGCCTGTATAGCTCTAGATTGTACTTATCACGCATTTCATACCTCTAAATATAATTATATACATATATACGCATGTTTACAATATCACCAAATTCAGTTTTTATTTATTGGAGGATACGTTCAAGCCATATCCAATTATCCCCCACCCTTCGATTGATATCTATTCCCACCCAGGCCGCCCTCGTATCTTCTGTTGCTTAAACCGCAGTCTTTCACCCCACCCCAAAAGGGGAGTAGCCAGCCAAGAGGGGCGCTAGCCCCTCTTAATAAATGTTCCCCCTCTCCAATCAAATATTCTTTCAATCTAACCCAATGTAACTGATTGGAGAGGGGGACAGGGGGTGAGGAATAAAACCGGATGCGAATAGTACCATATCACCGGCTCTCCGGCGCTGTCTAGCCGAGCATGTGCAGCATGAAAGGGATGCTGGCCAGGCTGACCAGGGTAGTGAGGAATACCACGCTGGAAACCATCTCCGCTTCATTCCGGTATTTGGCCGCCAGAAGCGCGGCCGTAGCCGCCGCCGGCATCGCCGCGTCAAGGATGACCACCGACCGGAATACCCCGGAAATATTCAGAACGCCGACGATACCAAGTCCTATTGCCAGCCCCACCCCCATACGCAGGAAACAGGCTAATAGCGTTGTAGGGAACGAGGTTATCCTGGCCTGGGAAAGATTATACCCCAGTACGAGCAGCACCAGCGGTATGGTCATCTGGGAGACGAAATCAAGCGAGTTGACTATCAGCGCGGGTACTTTTACACCCAGGAAATTCAATAGCAAGCCCAGAACGACCGCATAAATAACCGGCTGCCGGAGCACTTCTTTCACATTCTCCCGCCACAGCCTCCCCGCCATGATATAAACGCCGAGAGTGTACAGGAAAATCACGTTCGGAATATAAAACAGGGTTGCCGCCGCCAGTCCTTCCGCTCCATAGGCCAGGAAAATCACGGGAAACGGTATATTTACCGTATTCATCATTGATATCGATACGTAAAGACCGGAATGCTTCTGCCTGATAAGCTTGAAAACGAGCCAGCTTATCACCAGACAGCCCAGCATGATAACAAGTGCAGCAGCCCACATCTTGGCCGCATCCACCAATACTATTTCTTTATTAAGCAGCGAAACGAAGACCAGGGCGGGTACGCCGATGTAAAGAGTAATATCCACCACGGGCATCAGGTTGAGCCGGGTAAATTTACCGACCAGATACCCCAGAAAGATAGCGAAGAACGCGGGCAGGACTATATCTATAATATTGGGCACGATACTAATCATACAAAATAAAGCACTATTCAGTCTACGTTCGCCCTGACTGGCATCTCTCCCGCGACAGGTGTTATCATTAAACAAAACGGGTAGGTAATATGGATATTAACCTGACATTCATGGGCGCCGCCCGCGGCGTGACCGGTTCACGCTATCTGCTGGAGGCCGGAAGTTTAAAACTCCTTGTCGATTGCGGGTTCTACCAGGAAAGAAAATTCCAACACCGCAACTGGGAGCCTTTCCGCTGTCCTCCCGAGGAGCTGAACGCCGTCCTGCTGACGCACGCCCACCTGGACCACTGCGGCCTGCTCCCCAAGCTGGTCAAGGACGGGTTCCGGGGCAAAGTAATCTGCACCCCGGCCACCGCCGATATCACCAGAATCATCCTCCTCGATTCGGCTAAGATACAGGAAGAAGACGCCGCCTACAAGAAAAAGAGGCATATACGGGAGGGCAGAAAAGGCCCCTACCCGGAAATCCCGCTCTATACGATCGCCGATGCCGAGGCAACCCTGCCGCTATTCGAGACGGTGGACTACAACGAGACGGTGACCTTGGGCGACGGTATCGAGGCCACCTTTCACGATGCCGGCCATGTACTGGGCTCTTCGATGATAAAGGTGCGTTTTACCCAGGGCGAGGAGAAAAGAAGTATTGTTTTTTCCGGGGACATCGGCCGCTGGGACCGCCCCATGCTTCAGGACCCGAGTGTCTTCCGGCGGACGGACTATATAGTAATGGAGTCCACCTACGGCGACCGCGAGCACGAGGACTCCAATGAAATCGGCGATGAGCTGGCGGAGATTGTGAAAGCCGCTTTCCGGGCAGGAGGTAATATCATTGTCCCCAGCTTCGCCCTGCAGCGCGCCCAGGAAATTATGTACTATCTCAACATACTGAGGCTGGAAAAACGCATACCGGCCCTGGATGTCTATCTCGACAGCCCGATGGCGATAAGAATCACCGAGGTATTCAAACGATACCACGAGCTTTTCGACCGGGAGATGAAGCAACTGCTGAAAGACCGCCAGTCTCCCTTCGACTTTTCCGGACTGAAGATGGTGCAGACCGTCGATGAGTCCAAGGCCCTGAACTACCTCAAGGGAACCTCTATGATTATCGCCGGCTCGGGGATGTGTACCGGCGGCCGCATCAAACATCACCTCATTAATAACATATCGCGGCCGGAGTGCACCGTTCTCTTTATCGGCTACCAGGCGGAAGGCACCCTGGGCAGACATATCATCGACGGCGCTAAAAGCGTCAGGATTTACGGTCAGCCGCGTCCGATACGCGCCAAAATAGCCCAGATACACGGTTTCTCGGCCCACGCCGACAGGGATGACCTGATGAAATGGCTCTCCAGACTGTCGGTGGAGCCCCGCCACGTTTTTATTACGCACGGCGAGCAATCAGCCGCCGAGTCTTTCAGCAGGTATCTTAATGAAAAGACCGGCTTCGAGACCTCGGTGCCGGCCTATGGCACTAAAGTCAGGCTGGAATAATAATATAATCACCGGTGTTTTACCCCGGGGAGGCATTATGCGCGAAGAATATGAAATCAATCAACTGGCTAAAGAAGAATCCTGGCGGATGTTCCGCATCATCGGGGAGCTGGTGGAGGGTTTTGACAGTCTGGCCGACATCGAGCCGGCCGTGACGATATACGGCTCCGCCCGCCTTAAACCTGATAATGAGTGGTATACACAGACCGAAGAAACAGCTTTTCTACTCGGTAAAGCCGGTTTCAATATAATGACCGGCGGCGGTCCCGGCGTGATGGAAGCCGCCAACAAGGGCGCGCGCCGGGCCGGTGTTAAATCCGTCGGACTAAATATCCGATTGCCGGAGGAGCAGGCCTGCAATGATTATGCAGACAGGGTAATTACCTTTCACCATTTCTTCGTCCGCAAGGTCATGCTGGTAAAGTACGCCTCCGCCTTCGTTATTATGCCCGGCGGCCTGGGTACCCTCGACGAACTAACCGAGGTTCTCACCTTGATACAAACTCAAAAAATCAGACCTTTCCCGGTAATACTTTACTCCAGCGAATACTGGGGCAGCTTTCTCGACTGGCTCAAGAATACGATGCTGGGTCACGGCCATATCTCCGAGGAAGATTTCGACCTTCTAAGAGTGTTCGATTCCCCCGCCGAAGCCGCCGGCGCCGTCGATAAATGGCATAAAAAGCAGGAAGTCACCGGCAAGAAAGCGCTGCAGAGATAGCCACGTTAACCGGCAGGTACTTGCAGTCGTCTATATAGTTATGGCGAGATATTTAGAGTATTCAGGATATAATTCATTTTTTATAGTCGCTCCACACCGTTAAACCTGGTTTCTTATCTTTAAAACCCCCTCAATAACTCCCGTTCTATTTGACTTATTATTAAATTAATACTACTATTAACTTATTAATAATAGCAGTTTAATAGTATAAGACGCATTTTAGAGTTAGAGAATGATAAGTCCGCAGCTATTCTGGGTTCCCGATACCTGCGGTGGGGGGTGAGCCCTTGGACGAGATAATAAACGAAGCTATCCGGAAATTCCACAAGGAATTGAACGGGGGCACGGCGGCGCTTGTCCTGCTGGGGGTCCTCGATAAAGCCGAAAGCCCGATGTACGGCTACCAGATTGCCAAACATATCGAGACACGCACCAGAGACGTGGACATTATGAAGCAGGGCGCCTTATATCCGGTGCTGCGGTCCCTCGAAAGTACCGGCCTGCTGGAAAGTGAAGTGGAGCCTTCCGTATCCGGCCCGCCCCGGCGCTATTACAAGATTACCGGAGCCGGCCGCCAGACTCTAATAAAGTGGATAGAAATCTGGCATCAGACAAGGGAATTCGTCGATGCCATTTTAAAAGGAGGGGATGATGAATAACGGTATCGAGCAGTACCTGGCCGAACTCAGGAAAGAACTTGCCGGCAGCGACCGCGCCACCATCCAGGATGCCCTTTCCGACGCCGAGGAATACCTGAGGACAGCCCTGAACAGCGCCAGGGATGCGGAATCCGGTCTTTCGGAAAGCGAAGCCATGGCGGCCATTATCGATAAATACGGCGCACCCGGGGAAATTGCCGCCGCCTATAAGGAAATCGAGTCCCGCACCCCTCCGGCTTTCACCAGAGCGGTACCCGAACACACCGAGTCTCCCGCCATTCCCGCTCCCGCCGAACCCGTGACTGTGGATACCCGGCCGCTCTACGCCCGCTTCTTCGGCATCTACGCCGAACCCAGGATGTGGGGCTCGCTCCTCTACCTGTTATTCGCCATGGGCACCGGCATTATCTACTTCACCTGGGCGGTTACCGGACTATCGATATCGCTAGGCTTTCTGGTACTTATTATCGGCGTCCCCTTCCTGGTCCTGTTCCTGCTTTCGGTGCGCGGCATCGCCCTGGTGGAAGGACGCCTGGTGGAGGCACTTCTGGGCATCAGAATGCCCCGGCGGCCGCTCTTTACTCGCAAGGACATCGGGTGGTGGCAGAAGGTGAAAAACCTGTTTGCCGAGCGGCAAACGTGGACGGCCCTCGTCTATATGGTATTACAGATGTTTCTCGGTATCCTCTATTTCTGTGTAATAGTTACGTTAATTGCCCTGGTGGTGTGGTTAATCGGCCGTCCCATATGGGAGATGTCTTTTGGATTACCTGCTTTCATCACCGAGTCATACGAATACTACAGCCCGGCCTGGCTCATGCCCTTTCAAATAATCGGCGGCGTCCTGCTGCTGACCCTCACCATGCACCTGGTCAAAATCACCGGTAAAATGCACGGCCTGCTGGCTAAAGCCATGCTCGTGAAGGAATAATCCATTACGGGGAGGAAGAACATGAAAAA
>CAYNDI010000022.1:0-10887 GCA_964395955.1 uncultured Dehalococcoidaceae bacterium | reverse complement strand
AGTACTGCTTTCGGGATGCACACGCGTGCCCATCGGCGAGAACGCCGGGCCCGCCACTACCAGGTACTATGATTTCACCGATTTCACCAGTATCGAGATAGGGTACGCCTTCAAGCTGGAGGTGACCCCGGCGGACACCTACAGCATTGAAATAAACGCCGGTGAGAGTACCTTCGACCACATCAAGGTTACCCAGACAGGCAGTAAGCTGGAAATCGGCATGGAGAGGCTGTTTTTTCACTTAAACAGGTCGCCCAGGGTGAAAATCACCATGCCCGAACTGCGGGGCCTGTATATGTCCGGGGCGAGCGAGGGCAGCGTCACGGGTTTCAAGTCTTCTCAGGACCTGGACTTAACGCTTTCCGGGGCCAGCGAGCTGGATATGGACATGGAAACAGGTACCTTGACGTGTGAAATATCGGGGGCGAGCGAGCTGGGTATGAACCTGGAAACGGGCCCCTTCGTATGTGAGATGTCGGGAGCGAGCGAGGTTACCGGGAACCTGAAGGCGGCGAACTGTGACATCAAGCTATCCGGGGCCAGCGAGATTGAACTTACCGGTTCCGGCGGCAACATCAAACTCGATGCCGCAGGTGCCAGCGGGATACGCCTGCTGGAATTCTCCGTGAATAATGCCGATATTAAGCTCAGCGGCGCCAGCGACGCCAGCCTGGATATCAACGGGGTACTGGATATTAATCTCAGCGGCTCCTCGACGCTTGAATATACCGGTAATCCCACGCTGGGCGATTTTTCTCTGACCGGCGGGTCCGAGCTTGAGCGCCGCTAATCAAACCGGCACAAAGAGAATATTCCTGGTGAAAGAATCCTCAACAATTGAAAGTATCAAGACCGAAAAGCTAAAAGCCAGAGGGCTGAGAAAATATATCCCTATCGTGACGTTTGTCCCGGTTATCGGCATCATGCTGGTTCTCTTCTTTTACCGGGACGCTGTGGCCGAGCTTGGCAACTGGGGATACCTTGGAGCCTTTCTTATCGGCCTGGTCGCGAATGCCACGGTTTTACTCCCCATGCCCAGCCTCCTGTTGCTTTTTACCCTCGGCATTACCTTCAATCCGGTACTTGTCGGCCTGTTCGGCGCGACGGGCGGGGCTCTCGGCGAGATGACAGGGTACGCCGTGGGATACAGCGGTAACACCCTTGTCAGGAACTACACGCTATTCCGCCGGGTAGAGAAATGGATGGGCCGATGGGGAGCCGCGACGGTGTTCGTGTTTGCCCTCATCCCGTGTCTCCCCATTGATATCGCCGGCATCGTTGCCGGTACGGTAAGGTTTCGCGTCTGGAAATTCCTGGTAGCCAGCTTTGCCGGTAAGGCCATCCTGTACATAGGTCTGACGATTACCGGTGCCTGGGGCTGGAATCTCATACAGAAATGGTTCACCTAAGCGTTTTATGAATTCCACCCGGCCAAGTGGCTTAGTAGTACTCTATCTCCGTGTCCTTGAGAAACTGGAGGATTTGGATTACCATCTCCACGTCCTGCCAGCCTTTATTCCCCTCTTTATTACGGGCATTTTCCAGTGCAGTTACCAACCAGCCGGGACGGTCGGACATGAATTTCTTAAAATCTTCATTCATCACCGGCCACAAATCCAGTATCCTGCGTTGCTCACCATTCTTCATAATCAACCCCCCCCTGTACTTAATTATTCGGACGGGTGGCGCTTCCAGGCTTCGGCTTTCTCTATAAGCTCCCCGGCAGCATTAAGTGCTGTCGCCGTATGACGCGGTCCGCCTATCATAACGGCCAGCTCGTTGATAATCGATTCTCCCCGGAGCGACTTTATGGTACTGACCGTTCGGTCGCCCGCGGTATGTTTACTGACGCTGAAATGGGCATCGGCAAAGGCGGCAATCTGCGGCAGGTGGGTCACACAGATGACCTGGTGGTGCCGCGAAAGGTTCCAGAGCTTTCTGCCGATAACCTCCCCGCTGCGTCCCCCGATGCCGATATCGATTTCATCGAAGATGAGCACCGGGATGGTATCGGCCCCGGCCAGGGCGCTCTTTAACGCCAGCAGAAAACGTGATATCTCGCCGGTGGAAGCAATCCTGTCCAGCGGCTTTAACGGTTCGCCCGGATTGGTCGAAGCCATGAAAACAATCTCATCAACGCCGCTGGAACCGAACCTGTAATTTTTTCCGTCGGGCAGTGGTATCCCCTCCGCGGATGGTTCCCGGCTGATGGCCACGTCGAAGTCCACCTGTGCCATGTTGAGGTCGCCGAGTTCCTTCTTAATCGATGCCACGAGTTTTTTCGCCCCCCGGCCGCGCTCCTGCGAAAGGCGGTCGGCCAGGCTGCCCATCCCCTTTTTAAGTTCCTCCCGCCGGCCTTCCAGCTGCTCGCGCCGCTCACTGGAATAAGTGAGATTTTCCAGTTCTCCCCCGGCTTTGGACAGGTAACGCAGTATCTCGTCGGTTGAGCCACCGTATTTCCTTTTCAGGCTGTTGATAAGCTCCCGCCGGTTTTGTATTTCTTCGAGACGCTGCGGGTCGAAGCTGAGATTATCGCCGTAGGAGTGGACTTCCCGCGCCAGCTCTTCGAGGCCGTGGACGATTTCCTCGAGATAACCGAGTTTATCCCGTAAAGATGCGTCGGTCTCAGCTATCTGTCTCATTACCGGGACGGCTGCGTTGACCCTATCCAGGGCCGATGACGAATCGAGGGAGTTTTCATCGCCGTAGATTGTCCGGTAAATTTCATACGAGGCCGCTTTCAGCTTCTCGGCCGAGGTTAGTATAGCCAGCTCCTTTTCCAGCGATTCCTCTTCGCCTTCCCGGAGCTCCGCCCGCTTTATTTCGTCTATCTGGAATTTGAGCAGTTCCGTCTGCCGCGCCAGTTCCTGTTCGCTTTTAGACAACGACTTTATTTCCTGTTCAATTTGGTGTAATTCCGCCGCCATGACGCTGAAATTATGCCTTAATTCCCGGGTACGGGCGTAAGCATCGAGGAACTCCCGATGCTGTTCTTTACTGAGCAGGGAGAGGTGCTGGCTCTGGCCGTGAATATCCACCAGCGCCGCGCCGATATCTCGCAGCAGTGACCGCGATACCGCCTGGCGGTTCACCCGCGGCGTGGTCCGGCCCTGCCGGCGGAAATCACAGGAGAGGAGAATGGTATCATCCCCGGCGTCAAGCCCTTTCTCGGATAGTAACTCGCGGAGCGGTGCCCCCTTTTCGCTATCGGCAATATTGAAAACACCTTCGATACGGGCTTCGTCCGCACCATGGCGGATGTCTTCTTCGTTAGCCTGACCGGAAAGCAGGGCTTCAACGGCATCGATAACCAGCGATTTCCCGGCGCCGGTTTCCCCTGTAATTACGTTCAGACCGGCACCCGGCCGCCAGTCTATTTCCTCGATAATGCCGAATCCCTTTACCGTGAGTTCATCCAGCACTGTTTACCCCTCTCCCTCTTGGCTCTCTTTTTCATGGCTTTCTTTTACCGTTTCCAGGTTCATGGGTATCTGCTGGAACGGCTGCTGTAAAGCCGCTTTCAGGTCATTGGCGTTACGCGGCGCGTAAGCCTGCCAGTGGTTATTGAAGAAGGCGAACAGCGTTTTTACCTCTCCCGCGGAGGCTTTTAACTTTTCCGCCAGTCCGGCAATCTCATCGGGCGAATAGAGATATCTATAGCGGGTTTCGCTATTGCCCGTCCACCAGTCTTTAGCATTCCGCCCGTGAAAGCGGCAATAGACCATATCCGCCGTTACCGGCACCTCCGCGGCTACCGATGAACTGAATTTAGGTTCGTCAATCTGCACCCAGGCGATGTTGTTTTCGCGGAGAAGTCGCGCCGTATTTTCATCGTCGCTCCAGCTGCGGTGCCTCAATTCCACCGCCAGAGGGTACTCCCCGAACGTCTTTGCCAGAGCCTCGAGTATTTGCCGGCTGTAGTCGTCGTTTTTAAAGCTGGGCGGGAACTGAGCCAGCAGCGCGCCGAGTTTGCCGCTCCCGGCCAGTGGCTCCAGGCTGCGGTTGAAAATATCCACGTCCTGTTGTGATATCGCGGCTTCCTCTCCTGTAGCATCTTTAAACATCTTAGGATGGGTGAACTTCTGCCAGAGCTTGACGGCGAAAAGGAATCCCGGCGGCGTACGTCGCGCCCAGTTATAGACATAACCGGGATTTGGGGGCCGGTAGAAAGAGCTGTTTAGCTCAACGGTGTTGAAGAACTGACTGTAATATTCCAGCTCGTTTATCTTCCCCGGCGGGTAGAAAAAGCCCTTCCAGGTGCCCTCGCCTTTAGGGTAAGACCATCCCGATGTGCCGATATACATGTTAGCCTCGGAGGACATCTTCACTTCCCCGGTATATTTTGAAATAATTATACCCCAATAAATAAAGCGAATGCCAAAACCTTTCTACCTCACCCCATTCAAATCGTGTCAAGCATTATATCGTGGCATTACGCCTGTAAAAAAATCATAGGGATGAATGCCCTGGAACCGGACGAGGCGATATCCGGGATTCTGTAACTACAGGGGTTTACCCCCATGAGAATTCGGGTGTAGCTACGATTTGCACTATTATCACGCTTGCTATCATTAAGTCAAATTGGTAGTCGAAATAGAGTAAGCCGAGAATGAAGGAATTCTTCGGCCGATTCCTTTTGTTTAAAAAAGGCTCCCCGTAAGAAGCGCTATAACCGGAAACCGGGGTAGATATGAAAAAGGTAATCATCTTAAGTGTGGCCGCCCTGCTGATTGTGGCAGCGGTGGGAAGCGGAACGTGGGCTTATTTCAGTGACGGCGAGACAAGTCAGAACAATACCCTTACGTCCGGGACTCTGGACTTACGGGTTGGCGTCGATGACCCGTGCACCGAGTCCATAGACCTCGGCACACAGCTGCAGCCCGGCGATGGCGGTAATGCCGCCGACTGGGCTGTCTCCAATATGGGCAGCGTCAACGGCACACTCAAGGTTACCATTGGCGGAGTAACCAATAATGAGAACTCTACAACCGAGCCCGAGGAGGCAGCCGGAGATACGACGACCGGTGCAACCGAGGGTGAACTCGGTGACTTTGTTGATATAGCTATCTGGCTGGACATGAACCAGTCGGGCGGCTGGGACAGCGGCGACATGTATCTGAAGTCGGACGGTACGGTGGTTAGCTGGACGTCCGGCAGCTCCGTACCGCCGGAAGCTTATGACGATATTAATAGCTACGACAGCGTGGCATGGGACTTTACTGACGGAATGCCGGCCATGACGGGTGGCAGCGATCTTGATTTTATGGTTGAATATGACTTCCCGGTTGATGCTGACGATAACCGGACGCAGGGCGATGACTGCCAGTTTGACATTACTTTCTCTCTGGAACAGGTGACAGGCTGATGTTTTCTAGTGCTGTGAAAAGAACTGCCAGCAAGCGAATAACCCTGATATTGCTGGCTGTAATAATGGCAACGGGTCTGGCTGCCGCTAATTTCGTGGCAATGACTGCGGCTTACTGTACCGATGTAGAGACAGCCGCCGGCAACAGCTTCGAGGCCTGGAGTGCCAGCCTGTGGACGCAGACCGACCGGGCGGACTTTGAAGACGGAGTGACCAACCAGGTCGATACTACCTCCAGCAGTGGCAACGTCAGCCTGGCCGAAGAAATTACGGTTGATGTGGTCGCCTCCGATGACTTCGAAAGCGGCGACTGGTCCGGCGGCTCCGATTGGCTCTGGGACTGGTATACCGAGAATAGCCCGAGTATTTCCACAAACGGGTCACCCCATGGCGGCAGCTATCACATAAGTATGCCCTCGAACGGTGATCATTACTATATCTCCCGCCCTACAAACATGACCGGGAAGACCGATGCGCATGTCCAGTTCTGGGCAAAGGCTGTGTTATTCGGGGCATCTGATTATGTGAATTGCACGATTTATGATGGCACCACCTGGAATCCTGTACAGAGCTGGGTAGACGGTGATGATGATGATGCCTACCATTACTTTGACCTTGATGTTTCCGGGATGGACATGTCCAGTGCGTTTTACGTTACTTTCTACGCCGAGTTATCCGGTGCCGGCGCTGGTTTCTATATTGATGATGTACAGTTTGTTGCCGGTTGGGTTCAGACACAGATAGCTGATGATGACTTTGAAAGCGGCGGCTGGTCCGGCGGCTCGGGCTGGCTCTGGGGATGGTGGAATCAGGGAGAATCCGTTATAACAACCTCCGGAACGCCCCACGGCGGTACCTATCACCTGAGATTGAGAGCAGCGACCGGTTACGTTGACCGGGCGACGGATCTCTCAGGATTCTCTAACATACACCTTCAGTTCTGGGCAAAGGCAGACTCATTTGAGACGGACGAATACGCCGTATGTTCCGTACATGACGGCACCGGGTGGGATGTCGTGCAGACCTGGGTGGAAGCGGATGCCGACAACACCTACCGCTTCTACGATATCGACCTCTCCGGATATAACATGTCCAGCCAGTTTTATGTGTCCTTTGATGCAGAGATGGCAGACACTGGCGACTATTTTTATGTTGACGACCTCCGGTTTACAGAGCCCCCGACTTATTACTCTTCGGGCACAATCGCCTCCCAGGTACTGGATACCGGAATATCAGGAGCTGTCTGGGACGGCCTGTTCTGGGACGAAACCTTGCAGAGTAATACGGATATTACCTTCGAGGTGAGAGCCAGCGACACCCTGTTTGCCAAGGACGCTGCTACTCCCTCATGGAATGCCGTCGGAGGTACTTCGCCGGTGATTTCGGGACTTCCTTCGGGCAGGTATATACAGTGGCGGGTAACTCTGACAACATCGGATACGGCCAATACGCCAACCCTGCACGAAGTCAGGGTCTATTACTACTAGGCTACGTATCAACAGGTTCGTCGGCAGTATTACGTTTCATAACATTACGCCGCCGCCGCTGAATACCCGCCAGTGCGGTCATGGCTATCGTTCCGGATACGGCAACACCGAGGCTGACCTGTCTGAGCGCGGCACTGGTATAAGAAGTCACTTCCGTATCCGGCATGTATGGAGCTGTCGGCCCTGCAAAAACCTCCATGCTCCCTTCGGATACGGCCAGTACCGCCACCGTGTCCAGGTAATCAATCCGGGCGCTCAGCCAGCCGCGGGAGGGGTCTCCATGACAGTCCAGTTTGGTCCAGCCGGAGTCGGGATTATATCTGAAGATGGAAACTTCAGCATTCTCCGGTATTTTATCCGGGTCGAAATAAATAGTAAGCTGAACGTCATGGGTTAACTGCGTACCGCCGGTTATCCCGTCAGGGGTTTTACAGTAGAAGCGGTATACCGGACTGACCATGGAAAATGATTCGGGGATTGACGGGATATCGTCAGGGGAATCAATGACAATATCCAGCAGTTCCTGGCCGGAATCGGTCATGACATGTAAACCTCTGGGGATGTAGATAAAACACCTGCCGTCTTCGGAGATGAATATTCTCGCTTCAATCGTTGGTTCGGTTATCGGGATTTCATCATCACTTTCAACTGGCTCTGGTATCGATGGAATTTCCGGTGTCGGGGTGGGTTCTGGAGTGATTTCTTCGGTATCTTCAGGCTCTTCCGGCTCTTCAGTTATATCCCCGCCGCCGCCCCCGGGTCGTCCAAAAATCTGGGGTGGCAATTCAGAAATAAGTGAATAGAAAATACTGAAAGAAACGTTATCGCCCTGGGCATCGTTTCTGGTTTTTGGTGAAAGTGTCCACTGCCATTGTAGCTCCAGGGACTGACCGACCTCTATCGGGGTGTTGGTGATACACAGTGCATTATTTATGCTTGCCGGGAAATACCTCAGGCGAACCGGCAAATTGGTAGAAACGAATCCGTTATTCATCAATCTGCCGAAGGTCATACCGTCATTGATAATATCCAGGAAGAGGTATGAACTCAGTTCCCCGGGATTGGAAGTGTCACCTGTTTCGGACTCCGGATTGGCGCCCTCATCATCAACAAGGTCGCTAATCCAGATACAAAGATAACCGGTGGCATTGCCGGTATTACGCAGGGTCACGGGCTCAAGCCCGGAATCGCCGGGCTGGATATTGCTCATAACCCAGCGTATCGTTCCCGGCGAATCGATCTCCAGGTCTAAAAACGGTGGCGGGTCGGCGTATGTCTTCCCGGTTGGCCATGTCACCAGGAAGGAGCCGACCACCATCAGCAGTACCAGAAATGTAATGGCTGATTGCCAGTATTTTAAATACATAGCCTACCTGGTTGGTGCTCTCAATCGTGTAATAGTAAATCAGGGTTTAAGAATACGGTCTTATAGGGCTTCCGGAATCCTCCGATAACAAATTGTATCGGCGTTAAGAGAAACCCGTCGGTACGGGGACACAGACTCTATATAAACGTACCACCCGGCAGGTATTCAATACCTGCCGGGCTCATACACTTATACAGCAACTAAATTAGTCGGCTGCAGCCTGTTCCAGAGTGAAGGTGATATCGAAGCTGACACTGTCGCCCTGGATTTCATTTCCAATGGTGGTGGGCACTCCCCAGCTCACGAAGATGTCGTCGGCAGCCGAAGCATTCATTGTCTCGACATCATCCCACTCATCGTTGGCGTAGTTATCGATAATATCGTATTCAAGACCGCCGGTGGGATCGTAGGTAGTTTCGTCCGACTTGAGACCGATGTCTCCGGCCGTGACACTACCGCTCTGGTCGACATCGATGTACATGGCAAGCTGGGCGCTGGCTCCCAGCTCGCCGCTGCCGCCCTCGTATTCGGTGCCGCCGGCGCCGGGGGTATTGGTGACCGCCGAGGTGGCGATATCGAGTTCCCCGTCCAGGCTGCCGACGTTGGCCAGTATGCTGGAAGCGGTACCGTTATCGCCGGGGGCGACGTCACTCACGTTGAACGTGGTAATGGGGGTATCCCCTCCCGCGATATTCAGGTCAAGTGTACCAGCCGTGAGCGTGTTGCCCGTGCTGGACTCCGTGTCGCTGAAATAGGCGTAGGTTCCCGCGCCAACGAGACCTATTACCAATACCAGCGCCATTGTCAACCCCACAATCTTTTTCATGTCCTCATCCTCCTTTTTGTTCTCAGAATTAGAGAGTAGTTTTAACTTTTAAATTATTTAAGTAAAGCAGTGCCTGACCTCTTTGACGATATCTTTGATAATGAAACTGACCAGTCCCAGGGCCGGCAGTATCACGCAAAAGAACCATCCCAGCCTGGTCTTGAGAAAAGTTGATGCCAGGCCGATATAGGGAATGTGAAATATGTAGCACCCCTTAATATCGAAGAAGCGTGATACCGACCACGGGTCAACGCTCTCCTGGGCATCGCCTTTCGTGTAAACGGTATCTCCATCGATAGACACAATGCGGTGGGTTACCATCTCGTTATTACGCTCGAAGGATATTATGCGGTCAGGTGAAATATCTTCCACAAAAGGCAGACCGGGACTGCCGATGACCACCATGTCACCGCTTTTAAAGACCGGTTTCATACTATCGCTTTTAACGATATAGGTGCTGTATCCATCCATAAAAAAAATACATGCCAGCAGGCCAACTATAGCAATAAGTACAACGGTCATTACCGCCTTAATGATACGGCAGGTACTCTTATACACAGCCCCTGGCCATCCCCTTAATATCGTCTTCGGTTTACATGTAACACTTTAAACGAATGTAACCGATACGGAATCAGTAATACCCCCTAATTATTCAGGGTGTTAATACCGATTACTTGTGCTTTTCCATCTGGATAAGGAACCGGCCATCTGCTTTGACAAGCCCCCTCGCGTAATATAGAATTGTCTCATGAGCCAGCCAGAACCTGCCAAAGTAATCGTCGGTATGCCGGCTTATAACGAAGCGAAGTATATCGGCAGCGTTATCCTGCAGGCAAAGCAGTACGCCGGTGAAGTCATCGTCGTTGATGATGGCAGCTCCGACCGGACTGCCGAAGTTGCCCGCCTGGCCGGCGCATCCGTGGTAAAGCATGAAGGCAATCGGGGCTACGGTCATACCATCAGGGACCTGCTTACGGAAGCCAGGCAGAGAAACGCCGATGTCCTGGTTATTCTCGATGCGGATTCACAGCACAATCCGGATGAAATACCCTATCTTGTAGAGGGTATAAAAGGCGGGGCGGACGTCGTCATCGGCTCCAGGGAAATGCAGAAAAATAAAATCGCCGGCTACCGGCGCCTGGGACAGAAAGTCCTCTCGCGGCTAACCAATGTTGCTTCCAGAAAGCGACTTTCCGATACCGAATCGGGATTCAGGGCTTATTCCAGAAGGGCGCTGGCTACTCTGGAATTGAAAGAAACCGGGATGGCCATATCATCGGAAATAATCTCCGAAGCGGCCTCTAAAGGCCTGGAAATAGGGGAAGTCCCCATTTCCGTCGCCTATACCGCCGACGGCTCGACCCTGAATCCTGTCATGCACGGCCTGGGAGTCGTGAACCGGATAATGGTAATGATTTCCGAGAGGCGACCTCTCCTGTTTTTCAGTCTGTTCGGCAGCATCTTTCTGGCAATCGGACTTGCCGCCGGCATTGTAGTCATCAGGACCTATTATTTCGGGGCAAACGTATTCGCCACCGGCCTGGCTATGGTCTCGATACTCTTTATCACCATCGGTATGTTAACCGTATTCACCGGGATAATGCTTAATGTCCTTGTAAGACGTATCGATAATCGATAGTAACTCCTGAGTGCGCTGCCAGCCTGTTCTGATTGGTATAGGTTCCATCCGGGTTTGTCTGATTTTTCATACTCACCCCCTTTATCCCCATCTCGAACACGTTTATTTTCAATACTTGAATTATATTCTGTTCAAGAGGGGGAGAGTATATGAGAGGGGGCGAAGCCCCCTCTCTCCTGAACTCCCTTCACCAGCTATAAACTT
>CAYNDI010000021.1:13132-16963 GCA_964395955.1 uncultured Dehalococcoidaceae bacterium | reverse complement strand
CTTTCCGTAGGGTCGCCCCTCCTGGGTGTTACCCAGCATCCTGCCCGGTGGAGCTCGGACTTTCCTCCCCTTTCAAAGAAAAGGGCGGTCACCCGGTTTACTTGACCCGGTAATAGTGTAGTGGAGCGATAGGGGATAGTCAATATGGGGGATAAATTAGAGGGGGATTAATGCCTGTCGAGGGCCTTATTGGCCAGGGCATCAGCCTCGGAGTTTTGCTCGCGGGGAATATAAGATACACTGAGGCTTTCCAGGGAACCGGCAAGCTGCACTACTTGCTGATATAACGGACGTAAAGCGGTATTCTTTATCTTGTATTTGCCGTTAATCTGGTTCACCACCAGTTCCGAGTCGGATTTTAATGTGACGTGTTTCACACGCAGGCTGACGGCTTTTTCCAGGGCAGCGATAACAGCCCGGTATTCCGCCTGATTATTGGTAGTGACGCCAAGACGGCGAGAAATCCGGGTTAGCGGTTTGCCGGCTTCGTCCTGAATGACAACGCCGATAGCCGCCGGACCGGGATTGCCCCGGGCGGCGCCGTCGGTGAAGATTGTTACGTTCTTTATGCTCAAAACCGCCTTCAGGAGACAAAAAGGATACGACCGCAGCTACCGCACTGCACCGGTTGACCGCTGCGGGCTTTCTGGAGCACGCTGGCCGACAGAGAGATATTGCAGGCATGGCAGATACCCTGCTCCACCTTGGCTACAGCCTGCTTCTTTTGCTGCCTGATTTTTTCGTACAGGTCAATCACTGCCGGTTCTATCTGGCCGGTCAGTTGCAGGCGTTTTTGTTTTAATTCAGCCAGGGTCTTCTCAAGTTGTGCAATCTCGTCGGTGAGTTGCTGCTGCCGTTGATGCCACTCTTCTTCAAGCTTCTGATAATCTGCGGTCAGGGAAGCGACCTTCTTTTCTGTTGTTTCCAACTCGTCGATTATTTCCAGGGTTTTATTTTCCAGCTCTTCGTTCATACTTTTTAATGTGTTGACTTCATGCTGGAGGCCGGACAGCTCTTTGGGATTGGTAATTTTACCCCCGTAGAGCTGCTGTTCTATAGAGGCTATTTTCCCCAGTGTATCGTCCACCTCCCATTGGGCGTCATGGTGGCGATGACTGAGTTCTTCGAGGTGCTGCTGTTCGGAAGTAAGGTTCTCCCGGGCATTATCCAGTACCTCCCTCTTACCCAGCTGCTCCGTTTTTTGGGCGAGGGACTGCTCCTGATGTTCGATATCAGTATCGAATTCCTGTAACTGAAAGAGCTGCCTGGATACGGTCATATTGGTCTCCGATGTATTCTATAACGTACGGCTGTTAATATCAATTTGGGTGGGGAGTTTGTGACAAAATCACCTAGAATAAAAAGAACATATGTGCTAATATATTGTCTCAGGTATAGTCAGAAATCGAATAATCGACAATCGTTATCGGCATAGTGTTAAAGGGAGGAGGAATTATGAGGGTACTCAGAATGGCTGTCAAATGCAGGCAATGGGACCTGGCAGCTCACACGATAGTGCTGGCGGCGGCCACAAAACTGGAGAATGGAGAGAAACCGGATGACAGCGGAAACAGGGCGAAAAAAAAGCGTCCCAAAGGGTAAAAAGAATACTAAAAAACAAAGATTCTACTCCGAGGTGCTGGACGAGGCGGAGAGGGTAGACCTGGAGCTGGCATCGGATGTGAACGGGATAGACGACGAGATTGCCGTATTGAGGGTGAAAATAAAATCGGCGCTGGAGAAGGACCCGGAAAACCTGAAACTCATTATGCAGGCGACGAATACCCTGGCGGGGCTGGTGAAGACGCGTTATAAGATATCGGCGGAGCAGAAGAAGGGCTTGAAGGAGGCGATTGCGAACGTCGTGAAGGATATAGCGATACCGCTGGGAATAAGCGTGGGCAGCGCGGCGATAGGGAAGAAATTATGAGAAAAGGCGAGGGATTTATTAACTCACCCCCTTTTAAAGATGAACCTATCCCCCTATGTCCCCCTTCCCTCAGGAATTTATAAAGGGAAGGGGGAGTATTAGAAAGAGGGGCTGATGCCCCTCTTAGACGCCCCGCAGTTGAGTTATAAGGAGAGGGGGAGGTAGTTTGAGAGGGGTCTGCGCCCCCTCTCGCTGCGGACTCCCGCTCAGGGAAGAGGGAAATAACCTTAATCTATCCCCCTAGCCCCCTTTCCTTCGGCGGGCTCAGGACAGGCTCTTTGGTAAAGGAAGGGGGAACATTAACAAATGAAATTTTCTTTGTTGGTGATATATATAACAAAGGCTAGTGATGGGTGTCCGGAGAGAAGGAACGACCACCACCTTTTCCCCTTTCCGGGGATTAGAGGGTGGGGTGAAGACGACGGAATATGCAGTTGATGATGCTGGGTGGTTCGGGTGGGAATAGATAACAACCGAGGGGATGGGAGAGTTCTGGATTCCAGCCTGCGCTGGAATGACGGTATGGGAAACGGATTGCCACGTCGCTGCGCTCCTCGCAATGACACAAAAGGGAGAGGGAACGGATTGCTTCACTTCGTTCGCAATGACAGATGGAGAATGGATAGATGGATGAAGGCGCGAAGTTGAATCGGCTGAGGCCGTACCAGAAGGAAGTAGCGACGGCGATACTCGACAGCGTTTTCGGGAAGAAGGGACTGACCTTTTCCGTGGAAATCGCGCGGCAGGGTGGTAAGAACGAGCTTTCGGCCCAGATAGAACTGCTGCTTTTGACTCTCTATATGGGCGAGTCCAGGAACCTGATAAAATGCTCGCCGACATTCAAGCCGCAGACGGTTATTTCGATGAGGCGGCTCAAGGACAGGCTCAACGACGCCGGCTTCGGGGGAATCTGGAAATCGGAACTCGGCTACATTATCAAGTTGGGTGACGCGCGGGCGATATTCCTCTCGGCGGAAGAGACCGCCAACGTGGTCGGCAATACCGCCCACCTGCTCCTCGAAATCGACGAGAGCCAGGACGTCAGCCAGGAAAAATACAGCAAGGAGTTCAAGCCGATGGGGGCGACGACCAACGTCACCACGGTCCACTACGGGACGACCTGGGACGACAGCACCCTGCTCGAAGAGGTCAAGCAGACCAACCTCGAACTCGAACGCAAGGACGGCATCAAGAGGCACTTCCGCTACGACTGGGAGGAGGTCGCCAAGTGCAATCCGGACTACCTCGCCTACGTGGAGGCGGAACGGCAGAGACTCGGTGAGAACCACCCGCTGTTCCTGACGCAGTACCGCCTCCTGCCGATACGGGGCGGGGGCAACTTCCTCAGCGAGCAGCAGCGGGAACAACTACAGGGAGAACACGAGAGAAAGCACCGGCGACAGGCGGGGAAGACCTACGTGGCGGGGATAGACCTCGCCGGGGAAGCGGAAGAGGTCGAAGGCGACTATTTGAAGTCGACTACGCCGCGCCGGGACTCTACGGTGGCAACGATAGCAGAACTGGACTTTCCGGTAGGGGAGAGTATCGTCAGGGAACCACACCTGAGAATAGTCGAGCACTACCGCTGGACGGGTAAAAAGCATACGCAACTATACGCTCAACTCGTCGACATCCTCAAGAACGTCTGGCGGTGCAAAAGGATAGTCGTCGACGCCACGGGGGTAGGCGAGCCGGTGGCATCGTTCCTGCGCAAGGCGCTGGGCCTGCGGGTGACGCCGTTCAAGTTCACGCAGAAAAGCAAGAGCGAGCTGGGATTCAACCTGACGGCGGCGATAAACGCCGGGCGGGTGAAGGTCTACCGGGGCGACGGCTCCGGGGAATACCGGGATTTCCGGCGGGAGATGGAGGTGGCCAAAAGCCAGTACCGAGCCAGCCAGACG
>CAYNDI010000021.1:9925-13122 GCA_964395955.1 uncultured Dehalococcoidaceae bacterium | reverse complement strand
TTTATATCAGTGTCATAGAATCAGGTGAAGTAAGCGGGGAAATGGAGAAAGCGAAAAGCCAGTACCGCGCCAGCCGGACGATGAACTTTTACGTCAATCCCTCCCGGGGCCACGACGACTTTCTGATGAGCCTGGCGCTGACGGTAGAGGCGGGGAGACTATACGAGCCGAGGGGGGCGTGGGGAGAGGAGAGGGAGTGAGGGGGGTGTGAATAAAATGTATGATAATATTGAGTTATGTTATTAACTAAAGACGATTTTATTGCTATAATGCTAATGAAATATGGTAAAGAAAAATAAAAAATCATTTATAAAAAGATTTGGTTATTGGGGATTAATCGGATTTATAATTGGATTGATATTAGGCCTAATACCTTACTTTATTCAAGTAACGCCGTTAACTAATATAATCCATCCAATCTCCATTCAACCTTCAACTCTTAAAACATCTACTTATATGTTTGATGGTATGCCTTTAAATATGACAAAACAATTTATCGTAATAAATAATAGAAATCAGATTTTATATGGAGTAAGAATTATTGCCGATTTACCTAAAGGACTTAGCACCAAGGATGTGACTATTAGTAGAATGACTCCTATGGAGGATATAGATGTTGCCGTTTATATTCCCATGTTAGGGGGTCATAGCAATTCCTCAGGCCGCGATTTTTTCCAACTAAATATATATAGAATACTACCAGGTCAAAGTAATATGATTGTATATTCTGTAAATATTACAGCACATAATAATACGGAACCAATCAAATTATATTGTGTAGGCGTTTCAAAAACTGACGAGGGCATTCTTTCAAATAACGGTACGATGATACAATGGAATACACCAATATTCATACCAAAATAAAAAACTTTTCTTTCGTTGTTAGTGGGCTGTTACTACTTGAATTGCTATCCAATTGTTAGTATTAACTAGGGGTGAAGATAAAAACTAATAAAGATATCAAATAATAAAGGATCGCTGAGAGGGTTATGAAAGAGGGACAATAGTATGTAGAAAGACTTGGGGATAAGCCGCAGAGGATACGAGGGTGGCTAGGGTGGGAAAAGATAACACCCGATGGGGGCAGGGAAAAGGGGAGGCAGTAGCGCTCCCCTTCTTTTTTTGTATGATTAGGTCAGTGATAATTAAGGGGTGGATGTAAAGATAACATCCCCTCTCCTCCGGAAGGTGGGAGCCGGAGGGGAGGGGACAGCAAAGGGGCGGGGTTAACGGGACTTATTTAATTAATAATAGAAAGCCGTCCTGCGGCCTACCCAGAGACCGAGGAGGAAGAGCAATACCCCGGCAACCGCAAGTATCGTATACAGAGCCCAGCCGGGGAAGGAAGACGAGCCACCGGCAGAGAACTCGCCGGCGCCGGTCCAGGGACTGGCATTAGAGGCGGCATCCAGGGCTCTTACTCTCCAGTATAAAGCTCCTTCGTGACTTTCCAGGTCCAACTCCTCAAGTTCCGTGAGGAGGAACTCGGATATCGGGATTTCCGTTTCTTCCAGTAATATGGAGTCGGCGGCGAAGTCTTCGTCAGTTGCAATCTGAAGAGTATAGGTTACCGGACGACTGACATCGGCAACATCCTCCCAGTCAAAGGTTATGGGGAACTTCTCTTTAGCGCCCATCTCCGGTAAGAGCGGTGGCGGCGTATCCGGGGCTTTAGATTCCACGGTGAACGTTTCCGTGGCGGAGTTGGTGCCATCGCTGACAGTGATAGTATGTGCGCCGGCCTTGCTGGCGGGTGCATTGAAAATAAACGTGACCACTCCGCTGGCATCGGCTTGAATAGTATTTATCTCAATGTCATCGTATTTCAGGGTAACTTCCGCACCGGGGGTAAAGCCGGCCCCGCCGATACCGATCTGGGAACCGATGGTATCGCCGCTGGTGTTGATGCTGAGGACAGCCTGGGATGGCGGTGGTGGCGGTTCGGTTGCTTCCGTGACCGTAAAGGGAGTGGTGAGTACGGTACTCTCTACGGTAACGGAGACGTTATGAGCGCCGACGGTGGCATCCGCCGGGATGGTGAGAACACTGGTAAAACCACCCGTAGTATTGGTATTGATATCCCCTGATTTTGGAACCAAGGTGGTATTGCCGAACTTAAAGATAATGGGATAACTGGCCAGGAAATTGGCTCCGGTAACGGTTACATCGGTACCGGCTGCACCGGAGGCCGGAGAGGCAGGATTAATGGCGGCAGTGGCAGCAATGGTAAACGTGGCGGTGGCTGTCTTGGTGCCGACCGTTACCGTGATGGTATGAGCACCTGCAGTGGCGCTCTGGGGAACAGTAATGGTGCTGATAAAGACACCGCTACTGCGGGTGGTAGCGTCACCTGATTTGGGAATAAGTACCGTAGTATCGAACGTAAAGGTAATAGCGGTACTTGCCGGGAAGCTGGCACCGCTAATCAACACGTCGGTGCCGGCCGCACCGGTGGCGGGTGAAAGCGGGTCAAGGGCGGCGCTGGCGGTTACGGTGAATGATTTGGAAACGGTGGTGCCGCTGACAGTGACGGAAATGGTATGGCTGCCGGGAGTAACACCCGTAGGGATGGTAACGGTGGTGAGGAAGATGCCGCTGCTGCGCGTTACCGAGTCACCCGATTTGGGCACAATCGTTGTAGAATCGAACCGGAAAGTGATGGCGGAACTGGCCGGGAAGTTGGAGCCGCTGACAGTGACATTGGTGCCGGCCGGGCCGGAGGCGGGCGAGAGCGCGTCAAGGGTACCTACTGTCGTTACGGTGAAGGTCTTCTTGGACTTAATCGAATAAATCATTTCATTGCTGTCATTATCTATTCTGAGAATATTCACGTAGACGTAATATGTGCCGGTGGTAACATCTTCTACATCGGAACCGTGGGTAAGTCTATCGGGGACCTCAAACGAGGCTTCAAATTCTCTATCCTCGTTGATGGGGTCTTCAGACGTAGCCACCATTTCATAAGTATCAACGTCCACGATATACGTATTTATGGCAACGCTCTCCTTGGCGAAATATATCTGAGCCCAATATTCATTTATTTCATCATCGTCATAATAGGAGGTAAAGCTATCACCGTAGACATCGATAGTATCTCCGATCTGGCCCGTATTGGAGGAAAGGGTGATATCGTTAGCGGCGAGAGCCGGCAGAGCCGGCACGGCCGATACCAGCAGGGACATGATTACAGCAATTCC
>CAYNDI010000021.1:0-9915 GCA_964395955.1 uncultured Dehalococcoidaceae bacterium | reverse complement strand
TTCCAAATATCCTGAGTATTTTTATATATTTCATAGAGGCCTCCTGAGAAAAGGTTATTTTTCCATATATACAAGGTCAGGTAACACCTGCCCGTTCAGCATTAATCTAATAATTATAACGTTTGAAATGTTAATAAGTTATTAAATCCGCCTTATTTCCTTTCACTTAATTAGTTTTTTCCTGGCACCGCGTTTGGGATTGTAGGTACCGGCGAAGTTGTCCAGGGTATCCCGGTTAATGAGCCAGGTATTATGGATTTTATTAGCCGGGATGTCGCCCTGACGGCACAGCCTTTTTACCGTTTCCGGGTGAACATTAAGACGGCGACTGGCCTCGATTACAGTAAGATAGTGATCCCAAACCGGCATAATATTTCAACAGTTCCTTAATAAATATTGCTTTGTCAAAGCAATTATATAATTGTCAGGCTCATTTGTCAAGATCCAGGACTAAAAGGTGACAAGATTACGTTGACGAAATTAGAACACATGTGCTATTCTCTGGTTGTTTGGTGTTCGAGGTAAGAGATGGATTTGGAGTCGCGTGAGATTAGCGGAGAAGACCCGGAATCGATAAAGGAGACAGGCCGACAGGATGAGGAGGATCTGCCACCGGAATACTACCGGTATAGAGACGAGGGGTGCGAGTACGCGGAATCCTGCCTGGCCTGTCCGTTTCCCCAGTGCCTTTATGATGAACCGCGGGGCAGACAACGATGGTTAAAGGAATTACGAAACAAAGAAATCAACCGGCTTTTCAACGGAGGCTGGAAGGTGAAAGACCTTGAAGAGCTATTCGGGGTAAGCCAGCGGACGATACAAAGGGCATTGAAAGAAGGCGTCCGAACGAAATAGATAGTTTAAAGTCGTAGGTTTGAGTAATCAGTTATCAAAAGGAAGCGGCGAGACGGCAAAAGGAGCGGGACAACCGATGAATGACACAATTGTTGCACAGCTGGCAAAGACGGACCTGGGGAGAATAAAGGGCTATCAGGAACTAATCGATTTTTATAACGGGCGGCAGTGGGAAGGCCGGGAGAGAAGGGGTGAAAGACGCCTGGTATTTAATTACGCGCGTGTCTTCGTGGAGAAGATAACCTCCTATTTAATGAGCGGCATAAGCTTTGATATAGAGCCTTATGAGGACTCGGAAGAAGCTAAGGATAATGCCGGGAGGGCAGAGCAGGCTATCTATAGAGTTTATACGGAGAACCAGCTGGAACAAATCGATTTGGAGACGGAAATAGACTGCGCCGTGCTGGGGGATGCCTGCTATAAGGTTATCTGGGACGCCGATGAGAAAAGGGTAAGGGTGACCGCCCCGGATATCCAGGGTATTTATGCCTGGTATTCCGGCGACGACATGTCACGGGTGTGGCGTATCGCATCCCGCTACCGGCTGACCGCGGAGGAGGTGGAGGTTATCTACGGGACCAAACCAAAGGGCAAGACGGCGGTGGTGGTGGAAATGTGGACGGAACGGGACTTCGAGTTATACCTCGATAACAGCCTGATGGAAAGCAAGCCCAATCCCTATGGTTTCATACCGTTCGTGGTCTTTCCCAATTTACGCGAGCCCAAGAAATTCTGGGGAGTCTCCGATTTGCCGCAGATAATGGAATCACAACGGGAACTGAACCGGGCGATGAGCCAGCTCTCACGTATCCTGGAGCTATCCGGTAATCCCATCGCCGTGCTGGAGAACGTGGAGGAGTCCGAGGATATCGCCATCCGGCCGGGAGCGGTGTGGAACATACCGGAGGACGCCAAAGCCTACCTGCTCGATTTACTGCAGGGGGGCGGCGTTAATCTGCATATCAATTATATTAACCTCATATACCGGGCTATACATGACTTATCCGAATCACCCCGGTCAGCCTTCGGCGGGACGGAGAGGGACTTATCCGGGGTGGCCCTGGAAATAGACCTGCAGCCGCTGCTACAGAAGGTCAGGCGTAAAAGAATCATCCGGACGGCGGCTTATAACCGTCGCAACGAGATGATTCTCAAGCTTTTAGAAAAGTACCAGGGTGATGACTTCGGGCCTTCTCCGGGAGGGAGGCTGAGAGTCATCTGGGGTCCGGTGCTGCCCAAAGACATGGAGAGGAAGGTCAGCAGCGAGCAGGCCATGGTACAGACGGGAATACACTCCCGGAGGACGGCCATGAACGAGGTGGGCGTAGGCAACCCCGAAGGGGAGTTCAAACGCTGGCTGGAAGAAAGGGAGTCAATTCTCAAGATGAATAAAGAGCTTAATGCGAAATCGGCCCGGGGTGGGGCGAGAGAGAGTGCTTTACCGGCCCGGGCGGAAGGCATTGAGGAGTAATCAGGAGGGAATATGGTTACGGAAAAAGAACAGGAAAAGAACGAAGAGGTAGAAAGTGACGGTGAGGATGGCGCAAATTCCGGGGGTGAAAGCGAACTACTGGAACAAGAGGTGAAATCCCTGAAAAGCATGATACTCAAGCTCGAACAAAGCCTGACGGAAAAGGACGTCGAAATAGACGGCCTGAAACAGGCACTGGACGAAGCCAAGCAGACAATCGATGAGCTGGGCCAGGCCGTATCACGCGCGGTAGCCGCCTACAAGGAATCGGTAGTCCAGGCGAACCCGGGACTGCTGCCGGAGATGATAACCGGGGATACCATCGACGAGGTAGACGAGTCGGTGAAAAAAGCCCGGGCCGTCATGGAAAAGGTCAGGCAGGAGATGGAGACGGAAGCCGCCAGGACAAGGGTGCCGTCCGGCTCTCCCCCGAGAAGCCCGCTGGACCTGTCAGGGCTGAGTGCCCGGGAAAAAATCCAGTACGCGATAAGGGGTTCCTCGGCGTGATACAAGGTTCAGGTAAAAATGAAATCGAGGAGAAAACGCTGAAAGTAAACGCAGCCGATTGCTTCGCCCCGATTTCATCGGGACTCGCAATGACACAAAACAAAAACAGGAGGTAACAGAGAAATGGCATTAACAATAGCGGAAGCATCCAAGCTTTCCAACGATTTACTGATGCAGGGGGTGGTGGAGACCATCGTCAAGGACTCGCCGGTACTCCAGAAACTGCCGTTTATCGAAATAGTAGGTAACGGTCTGACCTATAACCGGGAGAACACCCTGCCCAGCATCGATTTCTATGACGTGGGCGATACCTGGACGGAATCGACGCCGACTTTTGCGCAGGTAACGGCCAACCTGAAAATCATGGGCGGTGACGCCGATGTGGACAACTTCCTCAAGGCGACGCGCAGCAATATCCAGGACCTCGAAGCGGCCGTCGTCGAGCTGAAAGCCAAGGCGCTCCAGCAGAAGTTCGAGGAAATTTTCATCTACGGTGACAGCTCCACCAGCGCCAAGCAGTTCGACGGATTAAGGATGCTCATCGATACCGAGTCAGCCAGCGACCAGGTTATAGCGATGGCAGCCAGCGGCGATACCCTGACCCTGGACAAGCTGGACGAGCTTATCGACGCCGTCAAGGGCGGCAAGCCCGATGTGCTGCTGATGAGCCGGCGTTCCCGGCGCAAGATTAACGCCCTGGTGAGGGCGGCCGGCGGCATGATTGAGACCGACCAGGACAAGTGGGGCAACTTCATCCAGCTCTGGGACGGCGTGCCCATCGGTGTCAATGACTGGATACTGGACACACATGTCCTCAGCGACAGCCTGGAGGCGGCGATTACCGGCGGCGACTGCTCCACGATATATGCCGTCCAGCTCGGGGAGGGCGCCCTGTGCGGGCTGACCAGCCCCGGCTACCTTCAGGCAGAACCGATCGGCTCGCTGGAGAGCAAAGACGCATCGAGGACCCGCGTCAAGTGGTACGTCTCGCTGGCCTTATTCAGCACGATAAAGGCGGCGGCGCTCATCGGCGTGCAGGACTAAAGATTGACATAAAAATATTCTAATGGGGTCTCGATAAATTCGGGGCCCCTATCAAGGAGGAAGAAATGGTTCACCACGGAAATTCACCACGAGTGGAGAGAAAAGAATCAGCCAGGTGGCTATGCCGTTTCCGGCTTAGTAAGTACCGGGAAGATATTAACTCCTACCGGAATCGGGGGGGAGAGTTCTGTCGGCTTTTCAAGCCCTACGAGGTTATCAACGGCGAAGGCAACCTCCTTCTCAACAGCGGCATCGACGAGATGTGGGACCTGATAGTCGGGGACTCGGCTAATCACTACAACAACGCCAGCGCCCAGATAGGCGTGGGCGACAGCACCACGGCCGCCGATGCATCCCAGGCCGACCTCCAGGCAGCCACCAATAAAGCCTACCAGGGCATGGATTCCGGCTATCCCACGTCCACCAGCCAGCAGGTGACTTTTAAAGCCAGTTTCGGTGACAGCGAAGCGAACTTTGCCTGGAACGAATGGGTGGTCAAGCAGTCGACCAGCGCCAAGTGCCTTAACCGTAAGGTGGAATCGTTGGGGACGAAAACCAGCGGCACCTGGACGCTGGAAGTCACCATCACTTTAAGCTAAAGAACAGAGGTTAATCGGCAGTCATGATTGAACTAAAAAACTCCAGGACAACTTACCTCGGCAGGGCATCCGGCGGAGACAAATACTCGCTGGATGCCTTCATCGGGGCGGTACAGATGAGGGAGCCCGGAGGACAGTGGCAGGATATCCAGCCGCGGCTCATCCGGGAGGCCGGAGGCTGGCACGTCGAGGGGGCTCCCTATCACGCCGAGATAAAGGACGACGGCACACGCTTGTTCTGCCCGGACAGAAACGAACGCAGCCGGTACCTGCGCCTGCCGGCGCCGGCGCTGTTTTCCGGTATCGATAAAAACCTCATGACCAATCCCGGAAAACTGGACGGCATTCACCGGCCGAACCAGATAACGATGCCGGCGGACTGGGGGGAGTACCGTATTATTTTCAGTAATACTGGGATGCACTTCGAGGTGCTGTTCACCAAAGCTCCGCCGGCCAACGTCTTCGGGAAAGACTCGCCGAGGATATTACTTGATGTCGAGACGGCGGGATATGATATCGGGCAATTACTGAAGGCTACTTCGGGAACAGGGATACCGAAGCCGAGGTTGATGGCAGCCGATCCTGAAATGACGGCGGGTGACCCGCAGCGGTGGCTGGACTGGTCGTACCAGAACGGGCAACTGGAACTTGGTTTTGACTTCGGAGAGTTGTCATTCCCGATACTGCTGAAGAACACTACGGTTGATGTTCAGGTCGGGGCCGGTGCCGACGATGTAACGGTCTATACTGGCACCAATGAATTTCAGGACGATAGTACCAAGTTAAGGTTCGGCTACAAGGCTTACTCCGATTCAGGATATATGGGGTCAGCAGGCAGATTCACAACTGTTGCCGTGCCCCAGGGTGCGACAATAGACACGGCCTACATATCATTAAGAGAAAAAACTGGCTTATCGGGGACTACGCTTAACTGCTATATAGATGCCGAGGATGCAGATAATGCTACCCAGATTACCAGCCAATCGGACTGGGAAAGCAGGGCCAGGACTACTACCAGGGTAGCCTGGGATGATATTCCCGGCTGGTCTGTCGATACATGGTATAACAGCCCTGATATAAAGGCGGTTATCCAGGAAGTCGTCAATAGAGGCAGCTGGTCAAGCGGTAACGCCATGAATATATTCTGGTCTGATTATGAAGACCAGAGGTCGGATTATAATGCGTGGCGTGAGCCTTATTCTTATGATGGCGGCTCGGCTTCGGCGCCGAAACTGCACATCGAATACACGGCAGGCGGGGGAACTGAAAAGACATCGGCGGAAACGGGTTCGGGCGCCGAGGTATCTTCGCTGCTGGCGGCGATGACGAAAGCCGAATCCGGCGGCGGGGCGGATACCAAGGGTTCATTCCTGGCCAGCCTGGCTAAAGCCGAGTCCGGCAGCGGCATCGACCAAAGTACGCTATCTTTACGGCTATCATCTTCCGATACCGGGACAGGAGTTGATGCTGCATCCGGTTTACTGGCCGGATTGACAAAAAATGATAGCGGTTCCGGCGTCGAGGCTTTAAGTGCCCTGGGAGCGGCCCTGCTGGCCGCCGAAAGCAGCATCGGCATCGAGGCAAGTACACTGCCTTCGATAATCGTTAAATTTGACGCGGATGCCGGTGCGGGAGCGGAAGCGGCGGGGCTTATGGCCGGGCTGGCGACCGGAGAAGACGGCAGCGGTGCCGATGCTCTCACCGTTTTACTGGCGGTCTTACTGGCGGCGGAGACGGGCAGCGGCATCGACCAGAGTACGCTTACGTCAATCGTAGCCAGGCTGTCGGCGGAAACAGGTTCGGGAGAAGACATAGCGGAACTAATTGCCGAAGTGATTTCGAGCGAAACAGGGCTGGGGGTCGACATCGGCATGATAGTCGGTTTAAAACAGCTTTTCAGCGGCGACGAAGGAACCAGCGGTGACGCTCTGAAAGCTTTGATAAGTACGTCCGGCTCCGGCTCGGATATGAAACTGCCGGGTCGCCAGGGCCGGGTAGGAATACCGTCAAGGGGGGTGAGTTTATGAATTTAACGGAAATGATAACGGCAGTCAGGAAAGACCTTCACGACCAGGACAGCGACAATTCCCAGTGGGCCGACGAGGAGCTTACCCGGCACATCAGCCGGGCGGTGGGGGAGTTTTCCGAGGAAGTGCCGCTGCCGGCCAGGGCAACATTGCCCACCACCGGCGATTCCAGGGAGGTGGACATCTCGGGGCTGGCGGGGCGGATTATGATAGAAGCCGTGGAGTACCCGCTGCAGTCGTTCCCGCCGGACTACCAGCAGTTCACGGTCTGGGGGGATATCCTTACTATCATCAGCGGCAGCGAACCGGACGGCTCCAACTGCTATGTCTACTACGGCACAATGCATACGCTGGATGCCAGCGGGTCGACGGTTCCGACCAAGTACGAGGACATAATCGCGACCGGAGCCTGCGGCTACGCCGCCACCGAGTGGGCGGTCTATGCCATTAACCGGGTCAACATCGGCGGCACGCTGACAACGAAGGATTACCGGGAATGGGGCAACCAGAGACTCAAGTATTTCCGGCAGGAGCTGAAGAGGCTGGGGAGGAAAAACCGGATAAGGGTCAGCTCTTTGTACCAGCCCTATAATCCCGTCGTCAATCGGTCGACCGATTACAGCGCTTAATTAATACGGCAGTGGAGTAAAAAAATGCGCGTACTAACGACCACGTTACAGGATGCCCAGAAGCAGGCAGCGGCCGTCCCCTATGTGAAGCTTGAAGCCGTTAATAAAATCAACGGCGTTATCCGGCAGGACTGGACCAGGCTTTATGCCGGTTCCGAGCCTGATTATTACCATGCCTTAACTGTGCCGTCCGACGGCTCTCTCGTCAGGGTAAGGATAACGCCGCCATCCGATTCTCGGAAGCTCTACCGCCAGCGGGTGGCTAATCCGGGGCCGGGGAGCGACTACAGCCAGTGGACGTATGCCGGTCAATACAACGCCGTGATAGTGGCAGCGGCGTCACAGGGATCGGAAGTATCCATTTTCTGGATAAACACCGGTCGTGAATTGCGGCGGATTAAAAGCACGGATTACGGCGTCAGCTGGGGCAGTCCCGAACTCCTGGACTATACGCCGACGACTGCCATCTACGGTCTGGCGGCGGCCTACAAGCCCGGCGGCGACCTGGCGATATTCTTCGCCGACCAGGGTACGCTGTATGTTAAAAAGAATATCAGCGGGCAGTGGCAGAGTAAAGCCGCCTGGGATAGGACGACCGGCGACCTGTCCGGGGTGGCCGTAGGTTATAACGGCGACTGGGACCTCCTGGTGACGGGCAAGGATATGTCCGGTAACTTCAGGTTGTGGAGCCTGGTCTACGGTGACGGCGGGGAGGTTAATGCCGGAAGCTGGTCGGCGCTGCAGGAGATAGCCGCGGCGCCATCCGGCGGCGATTTTGAGTACCGGCAGCCGTTCCTGGACAGGACGGATGTCTGCCGCTGTTTCTTTATCGAGAAGTTTGCCGGCGATGAGGCCTACAATCGTCCGTTCCGGTCTCATGCCGTTCCCGGGGCCGGTTTTACCGACGGTCTGTGGCGGGAACCGGTGCCGTTCAATCTGTCATCGGAGTACGGCCTGGCGATGGCGCATGATAGTAATTACGGCTGGCTGGCCAGTCCCGACGGCGTTTGGCGGACCCCGCTGGCGGTCCGGAGCCTCGACCTGACGGCGGACGTTACAAGTCTCCGGCAGGAGGCCGGCGAAAGAGCCGGCAGTTTGACCGTAGAACTGAGAAACGACGACGGGAGGTACGCCGTGCCGGGGCAGGACGACATAGCTGTCCTCGATATCGGCGGCCAGCTGGATTTCAGCCCGGGTTACGTGACCTCCGCCGGAAACGAGTCGAGCGCCGGGCTGAGTTTCTGCCTGGAGTCCTACGAGCATATCAGCGCCGGCGGTAAAGCCAGCCTGGTGCTGCACGGTCGCGACGGGTGGTCGGCACTGGGAGAATGGCGGGCCAGGCAGCAGTTCCGCTGGAACAAGACCGGCGATGATACCAGCGTCAGGGGGATTATCAGCTATATACTCGCCAGAGCAGGACTGAAACTGGAAGTGATATCCCAATCGTCTGTGATTACCGGCTTTTACCCTGATTTTACGGTAAGTCCGGGAAATAACGGGCGGGAGGTAATAGCGAAGCTGCTGACTTTCGTTCCTGACGTCCTGTTCATCGAGGGAAATAAGGCTTATCTGGTCAATCCCCTGGCCGCGGATAGTGCCCTCTACGGCTACGGGGACGAGCACGTGATATTCGAGGGGATTTACCAGCAGGGGGCATTAAGCACGAACCGGATTCAGGTGGAGGGGGATGATAGCGGACTGATACTGGCCGATAGCTTTGAGTGGGACGAAATTGACCGACTCCACGACCGGCTGCGGCAGGTTGCGGATAGAAATATTAATACCGTGAGTGGAGCCCGGGAGCGCGGGCAGGCGCACCTGAGGCAGATGGAGATAGAGGCGGAGAGCGGCAGCATCGTAATACCGGCGAACTGCGGACAGCAGTTATACGATGTCATCGATATTACGGATGGGCGGGCCGGACTCGATGCGGAGAAGAAGAGGGTCACCGGTATCGTCCTGGGCTATTACCCGCGGCGGGGGGAGTACCGCCAGCGCCTTAAGCTGGGAGCGGTCTAGGCAATATCAGAAAGGGGCAAACCATGAAATTCAAGAAAGCGGAGTTGCAGAGCTTTAATTCCGGCAGCTATACGGCTACGGTACGGCTGGCCAGCAGCTACAAGGTCTACCTGGAGGACGTGACAGTAGCCAGGAACCTTCCGGCGGCGGAAATGAGCGCCGGGCGCCAGGTGGCCGTGCTGTTTTTCGATGAACACAGCCCGAAAGAGGCGGTGGTGGTGGCGGTATATACATAGAGGTAAGTTTACCAGGGTTTTAACGGGTGGCGCTGACGGGCGCAGCCGGGGGGAGTTGAACCCGAGGGTTTACGGCTTGATGTTGATTTGCCGGATTTATCCGGTTTTTCTGATTGATAGAGAGTCTTATAGAGCGGTACCATGATTTCTTCGACGGCTTTTTTGGCTTCGGTCGTGGCTTTTCCTGATTTAGATGACGGTTTCTCAGGCTCGGATTTCGGTTTATCCGAATCCAGCTTGTTTAGAGCCCGGTAATACGGGAGCACCATTGCCTCGACCAGATTGGCCTGCTCAAACACCGTTTTTCTATCCTCCGGGACAGGATTTTCCACTGCAGGCGGAGGGGTTGGCAGCGCCGACGGGTGTAAATCCCGGTAGGAGGGGCGTTGTTTCCGGGGAGCGGGCTTTTCAACCTCCGGAGCGGATTCTTCCAGCGGTGTCATTTTCACTTTCATGGTTGCCAGCAGCGCATCCTTACTGACCAGGCGTTCTTCGGTGTTTTTAATGAGGTTTTCCAGAAAGTGGTTC
>CAYNDI010000020.1:0-17113 GCA_964395955.1 uncultured Dehalococcoidaceae bacterium | reverse complement strand
GACCCCGATAGATTCGAGGCTGATATACTCGTCAGCGAAATGGATATCACCCAGGTAAATCTCGAAGGTGAGGCTACGGTAAGCGTTGATGCCATGCCGGGTATCAGTCTCCCGGCCAAGGTAACGCGCGTAGCTCCGACTGCCTCTATACAGTCGGGCGTGGTGAATTATTCTGTGAAGGTGGAGGTGGAAAGTACCGCCAATCGGACGCAGGCTGCGGTTACCAGTGATAATGGTACTACTGTAGAGCTGCCGCCGATGCTGCAAGGGGCGGTCGATTCCGGTATGATGACGCAGGAACAGGCCGAGGAATTTGCTAAAATGGGGCCACCGGAAGGCTTTGGACCCCCTGAGGGATTCGAACCGCCGGAAGGCTTTGCACCGCCCGAAGGTTTTACCTTCCCGGAGGGCATGGAATTCCCCATGATGTCCGGGGGCCAGCAAAAAAGCCAGGTGCCGGGGGCATCTGTTGAAGACTTTCAATTACGCGAGGGACTTACGGTTACGGTGAGTATTATCGTGGCTAACCGGACCAACGTGCTGCTGGTACCCAACGATGCGGTAACTACCCAGGGCTTACAGAGCTATGTACAGGTTGTATCGGCATCGGGAGAAACGGAAAAACGCGTTGTAACGACAGGTATCAGCGACTGGCAGTATACTGAAATTACCGATGGCCTGGAGGAAGGCGAACAAATTATGATAATAACAAACTCCTCGGCCTCATCCACAAGCGAATCTCAAGGCCGTATGGGCTTATTCGGTCCTCCCCGATAGGTGAAAAGGAATCAGCGACGATGATCAAACTTGAAAATATTGTTAAAACGTACCCGATGGGTAAAAGAGAACTGACTGTTCTGAAGGAGGTAAGTCTCCAGATCAAACAGGGCGAGCTGGTAGCGATTATGGGGCCATCCGGCTCCGGGAAGACGACCATGCTCAATCTTCTCGGCTGTCTGGACGTACCGACTTCCGGCAGCTACCGTCTGGAGGATAGAGAGGTCAGCCGCCTCAGCGGTCGTGAACTGGCGCAGCTCAGGGGGGAGAAAATAGGTTTTATCTTTCAGACCTTTAATCTCCTGTCCCGACTCACGGCACTGGCTAATGTTGAACTAGGCATGACCTACTCCGGTGGCGTTGACCGCAAGCGTGCCCTGGAGGCGCTGGATAAAGTAGGACTTGCCGAGCGGGTCAGTCACCGCCCTATCGAACTCTCCGGAGGTGAGCAACAGAGGGTAGCTATTGCCCGCGCCATTGTTAAAAATCCATCGGTGTTCCTGGCGGATGAACCGACCGGTCAGCTGGACAGCAGATCCGGCGAGGAGGTAATATCTATTCTCACCTCCCTGAACACCGAACACGGTATCACGCTTATCATGGTAACCCACGATGCCAACATCGCCAGCCACTGTCAGCGAATTATTCATCTCAAGGACGGCGAGATTACCGGGGAGGAAACCAGATGAAAAGATGGCTCGGTTTCTTTTCCACGGTATGGCTCGGACTGGTTACTCACAAGCTGCGGAGCTTTTTAACCATTCTGGGAGTGGTTATCGGCGTTGCCTCGGTAATCGTTCTGATGTCAATCGGGCAGGGCTCCACGCAGCAAATACTCGATAGTATACAGAGCATGGGAGCCAACCTTATAACCATTCGTCCCGGTGCATTCACTTTCGGTGGCGTCAGGGGCGGCATGTCGCAGACGCTGACCATGGAAGACTCCGAGGCAATCGCGGCGCAGGTCTCGAATATAGCTGCCGTAGCCCCTTCGTACACCAGCAGTTTACAACTGGTTGCCGGTGAGAAAAATGTTAATTCTCAGATTAACGGCACCACCCCGGAATACATGGCGGTAAATAATCTGGAAATAAGCCAGGGCAAGTTTTTCGCCACGGAGGAATACGAGCGTAATACCAAGGTAGCCGTCCTCGGCGCCAATGTTGCCGAAGACCTTTTTGGCGCGGCCGACCCTATCGGACAGCAGGCGCGGATGGGTAAGATTATCGTCCGCGTTATCGGTGTCCTGGAGGCCAAAGGATTCTCGTTCGGTTCACCGGATGACGTCGTCTATATTCCGCTGACTGTTATGCAGCAGGCGGTTGCCCAGCCGCGGACCCCGCAGGGAGGGCGTATTGTCTCCACCGTATCCCTGACGGTAAGCGATGAAGAATATACGCAGAATGTTATCGATGATGTTACCAGCCTGCTGCGTGGCCGACATCAGCTCAGCGCCTTTGCCGACGATGATTTCAATATCATGTCGACCGAGGAGATAGCCAGCATGCTGGAGGAAACCACCGGCACGTTGACACTTCTTCTCGGCGCAGTGGCGGCTATTTCACTGCTGGTGGGGGGTATCGGGGTGATGAACATCATGCTGGTATCGGTGCTGGAAAGGACCCGGGAGATAGGTATCCGGAAGGCACTCGGAGCCAGGGACACCGATATATGGAGTCAATTCTTGTTCGAGGCGGCTCTCCTTACCTTTACAGGCGGTATCATCGGGGTTATTCTCGGTTGGGGACTTTCGATACTCATCGATACCATGGGCTTGATGACAACCGTAGTAAGCGTCAATATAGTATTTCTGGCCGTTGGTGTGGCTATCGCCATCGGACTATTCTTCGGTTTTTATCCTGCCTGGAACGCCTCGAGGCTTAATCCCATCGAAGCTCTGAGGTCGGAATAACCAGAGAGGCAAGTCTATTCCGTTTTATTCACCGGGGGTGGCGCGTCCGTATCATGCTGCTTACGGAGCGGTATTTCCTTGATAAACAGGTTAATGATAAAAGCGAGTCCCATGGCCAGCATGACACCACTAAAGGTAATGATGACCTGTTTCCTGGGTAATGATTGCAGTCCGACCGGCTGGGATTGAGCTTCTTGTGTCACTTGAATTTAATGCGTATTAACAAGATTGATTCGCATCTATATGAGATAATTATATCATAATAGGTTAATACTATATATCACTGGCCTAACCCGGGACGTGAAAGTTCGTTATATTATATGGCAGGGACGAAAGAACTATAATAAGGAGGTAGTAAAATATGAAAAAGGCAGTTCTTTCAGGGCTGGTTTTTATCCTGATGCTGCCGCTATTCGTCAACGGCTGCACTCAAGAAGAACCTACTACAAAGCCGGCGCCGTCGGATGTTCCCGCAGTAACAGAAGGAGAGAAGACTAACAAGATAGAGATATCCACCGACGAATTCATGACACAGAAGAATATCGTCAGGGATATCGAAATTACCCACCCGGGGTCCTTGATTGTCAGCCTGGGTTCCAATCCGACAACCGGTTTTCAGTGGGACGAAGAGGCAGCGATAGCCATGCTGCTCAAGGGAGAGCCGATTTTAGAACAGGTATCGCATCAGTACGTTGAGCCGCAGGAAGGCGAAGAGCCGTTGGTCGGCGCGCCGGGCAAAGATGTCTGGGTGTTCGACTCAAAGGCGACGGGGACAACCACACTCAAGTTCACATACAGTCGCCCATGGGAAGGCGGTGAAAAGGGTGAGTGGACGCTAAGATTAGATGTGACTATAAAGTAATATCGCCGTAAGAGATTATTATATGTGAGGAGGGAGATAAAAGCCTCCCTCCTTTTTTTGTCATCGTTGGCTCATGGCTCATATTTTACACTCACCCCCTTTATCCCCCTCTAAAACAGTTTCTCTTAAAAACCCGATTTTTATTTTGTTTGAGAGGGGGAAGGATTCTAAAGAGGGGCTAGCGCCTCTCTTCTCAGGCTACTCCTTTTTAAGGGGTGGGGTGAAAGACTACGGGATAAGCAGAGAATGATGCGAGGGCGGCCCGGGTGGGAAAAGATAATACAGGGGAGTGGGTGGATAAAGGAACGTTAATAATAGCGATAGGTCACCTCTAACATGCTATAATATACAGGCATTTTATTCGAGAGAGAGTATATGGACGATAAAAGCCTGGAAATACTCGAGTTCAATAAGATAAGGGAGATACTGGCCGGGTATACATCGTTTTCGGCCAGCCGTGAGTTAGCGTCTGCTTTACGACCCGGGCAGGACTACGAGCAGATTACTCTATTGTTGAAGCAAACAGCCGAAGCACGCCAATTGCTGGCTCTGGAACGAGGTTTTTCCATCGGCAGCATTACGGATATTCGAGAAAAAGCGAATCTGGCGGCGATGGAAGGAGTCCTCGATACCTTAAGCCTGCTGGAAATCCAGCAGACCCTGGCTTCCCTGCACGAGTTGCGCCGCTATCTTAAGGACTTGGCCGGGGACTTCCCGCTGCTCTGGGATATCGTCGGGGAAATAGTAGAACTGAGGCAAATCGAGAAGGACATCGGCAGTTGCCTGGACCCGGCCGGGGAAGTCCTCGACACGGCATCGCCGGAACTGGCCAATATCCGCCGGCAGCTGCGGGAGACCCGGGGACAGATACAGGAGAGCCTGGAGACCATCGTAAAATCACCGCGGGGACAGCGTATTCTCCAGGAAGACGTTATCACCGAGCGGGAAGGGCGCTACGTCGTCCTCGTTAAGACCGAGTGCCGCCACGAGATGAAAGGCATCGTCCACGACATATCCAACACCGGCGCCACCGTATTCATGGAGCCCACCGTCACGGTGGGGCTGGGCAACGCCATGCGTGAGCTGGTCATCGAGGAAAGGCGCGAGATAGAGAAGATTCTGCGGCTGCTCAGCGCCGAGGTAGGGGCAAGCCATGAGGATATTGCGCAGAACGTCACCCTGGCAGCCGAGCTCGACCTGATACTGGCTAAAGCCAGGTACGCCGGTAGATTAAAAGCGGTCGAACCGGTGATAGTAGAGCCTGAAGCCGATAACCGGTTGGGCACACGCCGGAGTGACGGTTTTCTCAAACTTATCGACGCCCGGCACCCGCTTCTCGGCGACAAGGCCGTGCCTTTTTCGCTGGAAATGGGGAATGATTTTTCTCTGCTGGTAATAACCGGTCCCAATACCGGAGGAAAAACGGTCACGTTAAAGACCCTCGGCCTGCTCAGCCTGATGGCCCTGGCGGGTATGCCGATTCCGGCCTCCGAAGAAAGCCGGATACCGTTGTTCGACGGTATTTTCGCCGACATCGGCGACGAGCAGAGCATCGAGCAGACGCTGTCCAGCTTCAGCTGGCATATGGGTAACGTCATTCGCGTCATCAAGGGAGCCACCGGGAAAAGCCTGGTACTCCTCGATGAGCTGGGAACGAGTACCGACCCCGCCGAGGGCTCGGCGCTGGCGCGGGCGATATTACGCTACTTCCTGGTACGGGGGACGCTGGCGGTAGCGACCACCCATTACAGCGACCTCAAAGCTTTCGCCCATACCACCGAAGGAATGGAGAACGCCTCGCTGGAGTTCGACCCGGTGACGCTGACACCCACCTACCGCCTGGCGGTGGGGATACCGGGAGGCAGCAACGCCATGGCCACTGCGGCGCGTCTGGGCATACCTGAAGAAATAATCAATGATGCCAGGGGCATGTTGTCCGAAGGCAGCCAGGAACTGGAGGGACTGCTGGCAAACCTGATGACCGAAAAGCAGTCGGTAGCATCACTCAAACGTGAACTTGAGGCCGATCGGGACGATTACGCCCGACGCAATACCGATTTGAATAACGAACTTCAGCGCCTTAAGAACGAGGAGCGTAGAACGATAAGGGATGCCCGGGATACCATCGTGCGGGAGACGGCGGAGCTGCACCGTGAAATCCGCCAGGCGGTCGCTGATTTGAGAAAAGAAAAGACCAGCGCCGCCGTTGATAAAGCCAGACGGACGCTCTCCGAAGTACGTGAAAAGCTGGACAGCGAAGCCTGGCAGCCAGTAACGGGAGAAACAGACGAAGCGGACTCCGAGATAATAAAAGTCGGGGATACGGTACGGGTCAAAGAAGCCGGGCTTACCGGCACGGTTATCTCTGTGTCGGAGGATACAAGAGAAATCGAAATACAGGCGGGTAGAACAAAGATGAGACTCGGACTGGACAGCGTCGTCAAGATAACGCCGGCGGAAACGGCGGTGCCCCTGGCGGGGATACAGCCCGTCGTCCGTAGAGCACCGCTGGAGTACGACCTGCGGGGCCGGCGCGCCGACGAAGTGGAACCGGCCCTCGATGCCTACCTCAACGACGCGGCACAGTCCAGCTTAATCGAGGTCCGCATCATCCACGGTATCGGCACGGGTACGGTACGCAGTATTGTCAGAGAATTCCTGGAGGGACACCCGCTGGTGAAATCATTCCGGGCCGGGGAACGTGATGAAGGCGGCGACGGTGCCACCGTGGTCAGATTGTAGCAGGAGCCGGAGTATTGACATTCAAGTGTAAGAAACGTACTCTGAGCCGGTCTAAAATGCTGGAATTCCTCGATGGGCTGGCGGCTGCCCCCGGTGACGACGCCCTGACGCTCTATTTACCACCCCGCCTGCCACCGGTTGATGTACAAGACCTGTTAAAAGAGCTCCCCATGCCTGATGGTATCAGCGTTGAAATCACAAAAACCGCATCAGCTTCGAAGACCGGGTCCGTCATTTTCTGGTGCGTGGGAGGGATATATGTGGTATTACCTCCCTTTCCCCTCCCCGAAAAAAAGGTAAGCCGCAACATCGATACGACATCCCTGAGTGTTTCACTCAGCAAAGACCATCTCATCGCTCTGGTACTGGTACGCCTGGGCTCATACGGCATCGGCGTTTACCGAGGTGAAAAACGGGTCAGCAGCAAGGTGGGCACGGGGCTTGTCCACGGGCGGCACCGCCAGGGAGGTTCATCGGCCCACCGCTTCGAACGACACCGCGATAAGCAGATAGAGTATTTCCTGACGCGGGTATGCCGGCGTGCCCGGGAACAAATAGAACCTTATGTAAAGTCTCTGGACTATATAGTTTACGGCGGTGCCCGGACGACCATCCTACTGCTGCAAAAGCAATGCCCGGTACTGGGAAATCTGGAAACGCCTAACCTACCGCCGCAGCTGGATATAATAGAACCACGTCAGGCGGAGCTAGATTCAGCCCTGAGCCGCGTCTGCTCGAGTACGGTCTACGAATGGCGGGAGGATTAGCTCTGTTTCCCCATCAGCTTTTTTAGCTGTTCTATCGCCGGGGGCAGCACCTGGCCGATGGCCTCGGAGAAAAGCAGCTGGGCCTGGGCATCGAACGGCGTTTCACCCTGATTGATAATAACCAGCTTTGCCCCGGCCTCTAAAGCCACCGCGGGCATATCCGCCGCCGGATAGACAACCAGGCTGGAACCCACCACGATAAAAAGGTCGCACTTTTGCGAATGCTTATAGGATTCAGCGAGGTCTTTAGGGGGCAGCGAGTCCCCGAAATTGACCACCGTGGATTTCAGCGTACCGCCGCACAGGGGGCATTCCTTCTCCCCCTCTACCCTGTCCATCTTGAAATCGCACTCGATACAGCGTACTTTAGTGAGATTCCCGTGCAGTTCCGCCAGTATCTCCGGCTTGATGCCGGACTTTAAATGAAGGTTGTCCACGTTCTGAGAGATAAGGAAAGCCAGCTTGCCCAGGTCCTGAAGCTGGTAGATAGCTATATGTCCAGTATTGGGTTCGGCCCCGGTGAAGTCCTGTCGTGGCGTCGACAGGCCTTTATCACGGCGCGTCCAGACGCCGTCGGGTCCGCGGAAATCGTGCAGGCCTGATTCTGTGCTGATACCGGCGCCGGTGAACACAACCGGATATTTCGCGTCGAACATCAATTGCGCCAGAGTATTGATTCTTTCATCCGGTTCAGACATTTAACAGATACCTCGACCTGAAAATTCTCTTAAAATAATAGCCGTGAAAAACGGGGTATGTCAATCGGACAGTTCGTAGACGGTACCCATCAGTTTGCCGGACTTGAAATGACCGCAGCTTGCCCGGCTGCCGCAGTGATGGCATTCTTCAGAACCCGGCTTGATTTCCCGCAGCTTACCCTGGCGTACCAGCAGCCCCAGCATACCCCCGAGGGCACCGGGTTCGGTGCCCAGTTGACGGCTTAATTCTTTAAGGTTCATGGGACCGCTGGATTCTTCGAATGCTTTTATAATATCTGAAAGCATGGTATCACCTTCTTACATGAAAAGGCTTCCAATCTGATAAATCAGCGTGGCTACTACCCAGCCCAGCGCCAGGGTATAGCCAATCGTGAAGAACGTCCACTTCCAGGAGCCGGTTTCCTTTTTTATAATACCGAGAGTGGCCACGCAGGGAATATACAGCAGAATCATCACCATGAAGGCGAAAGCCACCAGCGGTGTCCAGCCAAGCTGGCTGCCGAGGATATGACCGAATCCCCCCACCTCCTCGGCGCCGGCGAAGAGAGTACCGAAGGCGCCGACCACCGTCTCTTTGGCGAGAACTCCGAATATCATGGCTACCGCCGGCTGCCATTGCCCGAATCCGGCCGGGGCAAAGACGGGAGCGATAGCCCTGCCGATAGGCTCGAGGACGTTGAAATAATTGAGGGACCAGATTACCATAACTGCGCCGAAGATAATGACGCCCGCCCTCGAGATGAATGACCAGCCGCGCTCCCAGACGTGTTCGACGACTCCAGGTATCGTGGGCAGGCGGTAAGGGGGCAGCTCCATGACGAAATGTCCGCTTTCCCCGGTCACCAGCTTTTTCCGGAACAGCCAGGCCAGCAGCACCGCCAGGAAAATACCGATACCGTACATGGAAAATACCACCAGCCCCCGGAAGGCGGGGAAAAAGGCCGCCGCCAGGAGCGCGTAGACGGGCAGCCGGGCGCCGCAGGACATCAAAGGGGTCACCATGATGGTTACCAGGCGGTCGCGGGGATTTTCGATAGTACGGCAGGACATAATCGCCGGGACGCTACAGCCGAAGCCGAGAATCAGGGACACGAAGGAGCGCCCGTGCAGGCCGATTCTATGCATGAGCCGGTCCATAACAAAAGCCGCCCGGGATAGATATCCGGTATCTTCGAGGATGGAGAGAGCGACATAGAGCAGGAAAATAATAGGTATAAAGGAAAGCACCGCACCGACGCCGCCGATAATCCCGTCAGCCAGGAGCGAACTCAGCCAGGCCGGTGATACGGTAACTGCCTGCTCCGACAGCCAGCTAAGACCCCGGTTAATCAGGTCGATAAGGGGTGTGGAGACAGAGAAGGTAAACTGAAAGACCCCGTAGAGAATCGCCAGGAAGATGGGAATACCGAGCCACCGGTTAAGTATAATATTATCGATATTATCAGAGGCTGTTGCCTTCTGTACGGCCGGCTTTTCCAGGACTTCCTTTATCAGTCCGGTAATGAAGGCATAGCGGGCATCGGCTATCAGCGTTTCGGCGTCATCACCGTGCACTCTCTTCAGGTGTACCTTGCTTGCATCCCTGGCATGGATTATCCCGGCGCTGTCCACGCTATGCCTGCCTGACTTTCTTGATTATCTCACGGTCATCCTCCAGGAGTTTGACCGCCAGCCATCTCGGGGAATATACGCCACCCAGCGTATTATCGGATATCAGCTTTTCCAGCTTGGCAATTTCCACCTCGACGTCATGGCCGTACTGTATATTAATCTCGCTGGTCGGGATTTCGCCGTCATATACTTTCTTAATGACTTCCAGCAACTGCGGCGTTCCCTGATTGCGGGCGGCTACCAGAGGCACTATCGGTGCTCCCAGTAGATGTGACAGGCCGGATACATCAATCTTAAAATCCCGCGATTCCGCAATATCCATCATATTAAGGGCAATGACCATTTTCACTTTCATTTCCAGCAGCTGTACGGTAAGGTAAAGATTCCGCTCCAGGTTGGAAGCGTCGACGACATCAACAACGACATCGGGACTCTCATTTACTATATAGTCACGGGCGATTACCTCATCCAGCGAGTATGCCGTAAGACTGTAAACGCCGGGAAGGTCGACGACCCTGATGCGGAGTCCCTGAAACGGGCAGAAGCCTTCCTTTTTCTCCACGGTTACACCGGGCCAGTTGCCCACGTGCTGTCTGACGCCGGTAAGATTATTGAATACGGTGGACTTGCCGGAATTAGGATTTCCGGCCAGGGCGATAGTCATTTCCCGGGAAGTCATTTTTCACCGCTCCCGGTGATACTGACAACCATTTTACTGGCAATGCCGTGACCGATGGCCAGCCTTGAGCCGTCTATATCAAGGACTAGCCTACCGCGGCCTTCGCTGTTGATTATCTTAATCTCAGTTCCCGGTGTTATACCTATGTCGGCCAGTCTTCTTTTCAGACCCCGGCCGGCCCTGATGGCGGAAATAACCACATTATCACCGGAACGAGCTTTCGTCAATATCATCTCGGTCAGCTCAACCTGGATGTTTTCGGCTTCGGTTTTACGTAGAGCCAGGTCATATCCCTTTACTTTTATCTGTACGGGGTCACCCAGCGGCGCCACTCTCAGGACTTCTACCATCGCTCCGTTCACCACCCCCATATCGAGGAGACGGCGCCGTATTTCTCCCTGACCGCCCACTTTAACAATACGCCCTTTTTCCATAGGTTCAAGCTCTTTGAGCGTTTTGACTAACATTATATTATGCCTCCTAAAGTATTATATATGTAACAGCACAGAAAATCAAGGGTATCCTAATAAAATTATTAGTATAACCGTTATTTATTCTTGACATATCCTAAATAATACGTTAGAATCCAGATAGATAGCAGTGAATTCTGCAACAGGAGCCTGTTTTGAGTCAGCGGACGGTAGAAGAATATCTGGAATCAATCGGAGCTCTGGAAGAGCGTGAAAGCCCGGTAAGCACTTCATCGATAGCGCAAAGCATGGGGCTATCGATGGCGTCTGTCAGTGAGATGCTGCAACGGCTTTCGGGTAAAGGGCTGGTAGATTATACGCCCTACGAGGGTGTAAATCTGACCGATGAAGGCCGACAGCGTTTCCTGAGATTGACGCGGCGGCACCGTCTCTGGGAGGTATTTCTCAACCGCCATCTCGGTATGGGCTGGGAAGACGTCTACCAGCATGCCTGCAGCCTGGAACATGCCACGTCGGATGTAGTGGCAGACAAACTTGCCGAATTTTTAGAGAATCCAGAAACCTGCCCGCACGGCAGCCCGATACCGAAAAAAGACCTCAAGCGTCCGGTTAATCCCGGTGTTAACATGGCTGACCTCGAGGTAGGCCAGTCGGCTAAAATTACCAATGTTATTATCGAGCGGGACCCGGAGTTTCTACGCTACCTGAGCAGCCTAAATTTAGTCCCCGAGGTCGAGGTTAAAATCCTGGAGAAAGCATCATTTGACGGTACCCTGACTATCAATGTCGGTGATTCAACAAAGGCAATCGGTCGAGAATCGGCGTCATTAATCCTGGTGAAGCCGTTGACGGATTGAACGTAACAGACCGGATATTCATAGCACACGATTATCTATCCCCTACCATATCTTGGGTAATAGCGCTTTGCGTTCCAGAGGATAATCCGGGAAGGTCTTAAGATACCAGGCGTGATTAGCTCTGGCCCGCGGCAGCAGGTTGGCTACCGTCCAGAACGCGAAAACCAGTCCCGGCAATGACCAGGTTGCCAGTGCCCAGCCAATCCAGATGGTTATCTCGCCCAGATAGTTAGGGCAGGAAATCCAGCGATATAGATAGCGGTTGGAAATTCTATAGCCCGATTCGCCGGGCTGCCGCAATTCCCGCAATGTCTGGTCGGCCTGCCGGTTGATGATAAAACCCAGCACGAACAGTACCGTCCCGATAATGAACCGGGGGTCCGCCAGCCAACTACCGGTAGAGTATTCGGAAAAATTAAAGACAAACCGGCCGTTGAGATAACCGTTCATGATGTTGAATAGAATCCCGAAGCTCATCACGGCCAGCGGCATGTGTTTAGCTGTACCGCGGAGTGAGAAGGGGTAGATGAAAGCCCGGTGCAGGTAATGGGCTTCCCATAGTCCCAGCAACACCAGGGTAACGGCATTTATCTGATTTCCCAGAGTGAAACATATGGCGAAAACTACCGGCGCCGGGGCTTCCATGAAAATCCAGCCCAGCTTGTTATTTATGGTATGGCCCCACCCACGACGTATGTGGCGACCGTACGGTGCGGCCACGAAAAAAAGCGCCACGAATACCACCAGCGCCAGTACGGACCAACCCACCAGCAGGCTGTTGTAAACGGTCAGTTCTTTCACCGGGTTTCCCCTGTTTCTGTGGTTGATTGAGAAGATAGCTGTCCGTTTTCATCGAACCAGTGCAGCGTGTCCAGCAGCGTTTCACGGAAAGGGCGCGGCTGATAACCCAGGTCAGCGCTAGCCATGGCATGGCTGATATGCCGGTTACTTCTCAAAGCCCTCAGCGAAACACTGGTATAAAGCGGGTGTTTTCCGTTCAGGCGGCTAACGACCTTGATTACGGGGGCGCTGAGGCGTGCCAGCCAGAGAGGGCAAACGAAACCGGGAGCCGGTACGCCGGTGATTTCCGCCACCATGGCGGCGATATCGAACATCGATACCCAGTGCCCGGAAAGCAAATAACTTGAACCGGGTGAAGCGTTTTTTTCAGCCAGTATAGCCCCGGCCACCACGTCACGTACGTCTACCCAGTCGAACCCGCCGGTGACCATCGCCGGCAGCCGGTGACGCGCCAGCATGAGCAGAGCTTCGCCGAAATACGAAACCTGGTAGTCATGGGGGCCGATAATAGCCGTGGGAGAGATAATCACAGCGTCCAGTCCTTTTTTTATAGCCTGACGCACTTCCAATTCCGCGGCTGCCTTGGAACGGTCGTACGGCGGGCGGCGCCGGGAAAAGACCAGGGGACGTGACTCGTCAACCGGAACGGAAAACGGCTCCTGTTCCAGGGCGTGAATCGAACTGAAGTGGATGAGACGACGTACGCCGGTACGGCGGCAGGCCTCGATGACATTACGGGTACCGGTGACGTTGACCGATTCCAGCAAAGGCCAGTCATCCATCGATAGCGAGATACAGGCAGCCAGGTGATAGACAACATCGGCGCCCTCGAATGCCCCGCACAGAGAATCGATATCACGGACATCACCCTGAACAATCTCGGTTTCCAACTCGCTGATAGCCTGATTATGGACATGTACCAGACAGCGCGTAGGCCGCTTTTGAGCGATTAAGGCGCGTACCAGGTTGGCTCCGATATGCCCCCCGGCACCGGTAATAACTACAGTCATATGAACCCAATTATAGCATAGATATTCTAGGTGTAGCCAAGATATAAATGACTTAATCCCCTTTGGCACTCCTTTGGCAGGCTCAGGACAGGCTCAATTTCAAAGGGTGAAGGATACGTAAATCTCCCTCTTATCCCTCCTTACGAAGGAGGGACGCCAATACCCGAAGGATACAATAAACATCACCCTCACCCTGCCCTCTCTTATCAGGGGAGAGGGGTAATAAACACGGGCTAAGCGTCTCATGGTTCGAGGGCGGTCTGGGTGGGAAAAGATAACTCACGAGGGGAGTGGAGGTAATTGCCAAGCTAATATAAAAGATGATACGATTATTTCAGACTCCCGCCATGATAAAAAAGCATCATCTGCATCACCGCTGGTACGTACTTATCCTTACCATGCTGACCTACGGCATTGTTACCGGTGCCGCCAGAATGTGCTTGCCCGTCCTTTTCAAGGAGATATCCGACGACCTGGGACTGAGCATTGTAGCCATCGGTGCGGTATGGGGGATGGACCCGCTGGCCGGCATCTTTATCGGTCTGCCGGGAGGTCTGCTGGCCGACCGCTTCGGGGTGCGGCGTACGCTGGTGGTTGTCTGCATCCTGGGCGGGATTTTTTGCGGTCTACGGGGAATATCGATTGATTTTATCACCATGGCCGCGACCATGTTCTTGTTCGGTCTCATGGCTGCCGCCATGCCGAGTATCGTCCCCAAGATGACCGCCGACTGGTTCAGCGGGCGGCGATTGGGGATGGCAAACGCCCTGCTTAACGTAGCCTGGTCTATCGGCGCCATGGTGGCCACCATGTTCAGCGCCACGGTGTTTTCTCCCTGGCTCGGTGGCTGGAGGTACGTGATGTGGCTCTACGGTGTGCCTTCGGTGATACTGGGTTTGCTCTGGCTAACGACGGTACGGGAACCCGATTTTGATAAATCCGGCGATTTTACACCGGTTATAAAAGTGCCTTTCCGTGAAGCATTATCCAAAGTAGTCCGGATGAAAGAAGTCTGGATTATGGGGTTCATTGCGTTTGCCCAATGGGGCGCCGGCATGGGCTACGTCGGGTACCTGCCGCTGTATCTGCGTGATATCGGCTGGACTCCGGCCAGCGCCGACGGCGCTATAACCGTCGTTAGTGGTATCACTTCCCTAGGTGTCATCCCCATGGTCATGCTGTCCGATAAACTGGGCTCGCGGAAAGTAGTGGTCGTTCTGTCCGCTGCCACGCTGGCGCTCAGCCTGGTTTTATTGCCATTGGTTAATACCCTGGGAGTCTGGATATTGCTTATCGCCGGCGGATTTTTACGGGCCGGCATGTCCGCCCTGTTCAACGTGATAATTTTCGAGATAAAAGGCGTCGGCGGCACCTACGGGGGCACCGCCACCGGCCTGGCCAGCACTATATCTATGGTAGGTGCTTTTCTAGCTCCGCCTCTGGGCAACAGCCTGGCTGATATCAACCCGGGTTACCCGTTCTTCTTCTGGGGAGCGCTGGCGGCGGTATCGTTGCCGCTGGTATTTTTCCTGCAGAACCGTACCGGCCAGTCTTAGAAGACCGTTTTCAGAACCACTCCGGTAAATTCCACACAGTATTTGTGAGGTACGTGTGACGAACGTACTATTGTTTGTGATTGAAGTGTAAGGTACACTAATTAAACTTATACAATCTGTGAACAAGTATGCTGGAACAAAAAACCATAGCGCTACGGCGACCGGACCGAAGGGTGAAACCAAGTTCAGCCTCTGCCCCCAGTGCGGTCGTAAGGGAGTGTACCGCGTCAAAGGACAGTACTGCCGGTGTCGTTATTGCGGTCTCTGCCGGATGGTGATGCCCGAAGGGGAATATAAAGGAGAAAAGATATTCCTGGCAATAGTTGCCAAACAGGAAAAACGGCGATGAAAGTGATAAAAAGCCTGTTATCCCTGCTTTACGGTATGCTCGATATAGTGGCTTACCGGGTAACTTTCCACTAAATCGTACCGTTATGGTTAAGTCCGGTCCGCCACTATTTTGACCATGACCTGGCGACTCCGCGGGCCGTCAAACTCACCGAAGAAAATCCCCTGCCATGTTCCCAGCACCAGCTTGCCGTCTTCAATAAACAGTGTCCGGGAATCCCCTATCAGGCTGGCTTTAATATGTGCCGGCGAGTTACCCTCGAGGTGGCGGTAATTCCGGTGCCGGGGGACGATTTCTTCAAGCTGGGCGGCGATATCCTCGGCAACACTGGGGTCGGCATGTTCATTAATCATGATTCCGGCGGTGGTATGCGGTACGAATACATAGCAAACACCGCTTTCCACACCACTCTTTTCAATAATGCTTCTAATCTCACGGGTGATGTCCTGTAATTCCACCCGTGAACCGGTCTTTATGTTAACTTTATATATCAAATTCCACCCCGTATTCGGTTTTTTCTTTATCCTACACCATGCCTGACACGCTGACAACTGTTCATCTTGACCAAAGTCTGGAAACAGGCTAAACTATAGTCAGGAGACATATCATGCCCATATATGAATATATCTGCTCTGAATGTGATAATGAATTCGAGCAGATGCGACCGATAAGTCAATCAGAAAAACCGGCGGACTGCCCCAGGTGCCATAAACCCGCCCGGCGCAAGATGTCTACCTTCGCCGCCTTCAGTACCAGCCTCGGTGGTGTACCCAAGACAGTTCCCGGCACCGGCGGCAGTTCTTGTGCCAGCTGCAGCTCCGGCGACTGCAGCACCTGCGCTTCTTGAATAGTAAAAAAACTCTGAACTGTATCTTGCTATCAATCCACCGAGCCGGCTATTAGCGCCAGTTCCTCGACCGGAATGTCTTTGGGTGCGAATAACTCCATGATAATAAGTCCCGGTTTATACCGCTCGGGAAACCAGTTCCACACAATTCCAATTTTAGTATCGCCGCTCTCAATCAACTGACCTGTATGCCCGTTGAATTCCACAATCTCGGCATTCAGGTCGACTCTATACGGTATAACCCCCGACGGTCTCCACAAGATTTCCAGCTCTATCAAAGATGTGTCGTTTGATATCCCCAATGTTGCGCGGTTGCCATCGCCGGTGATAACGTACATAATTTCGTAGCCTTCCGGCAGGTAATGCGGACGCGGTATCTCTATTCCAAGTGTTTTCCCCGCTTCTTTGAAAGACGCTTCAAGTTGGGCTTCTTTTGAACTGTGCGTATTTTGGCTGCAGGCTAAGATTGAAACCATTACCGCCGTAATCGTTAAAACCAATATTATTGCTCTCTTCCCCATCTCCTTTTCCTCCGGCTTTTATCAACATCTCTTGAAATGAGTTTCAATTATTATAAACCATTCTCTTATCTTAACGAATGGACGAGTCCGAAGATAGCGCTTCATGGGATAAAAGTCATATCAATATCCGGCCCTCTCCAATACAATCCAGGTAGGTGCGCTGTACCCGAATATTATATAGTGCCCGGATCGGGGGTATGTGATGAAAAAGACTACTTTAATCGCTTCGATAGTCATCGTCGTTATTATTGCCGGATTTGTCACCGGGCTGGTTACTCTGGGACCGTGGGGGAATGATGTTGCAGAGCTGGAGGGTGTTGAGGTGCGGGAATATAAGGGTGAAAACCTCTCTTCGATCAATGATTTCCGCGAGAACTCCATCAAAGGCCCTCAATACGTTGACATTGAGAACTACCGGCTGGAGATTACCGGACTCGCTCAGAATCCGACCAGTTATACTTATGATGAAGTCATTGACGATTATGATAACTATAAGAAAGTAGTCAGACTCAACTGCGTCGAGGGGTGGGCGGTAAACCTCCTCTGGGAAGGCGTGCAGGTTAAAGACATCCTGGAAAAGGCCGGGCCTTTACCCGAGGCCAGAGTGGTCATTTTCCACGCCTACGATGGCTATACAACGTCTTTCCCGATAGAATACGTCATCGACAATAA
>CAYNDI010000019.1:0-17181 GCA_964395955.1 uncultured Dehalococcoidaceae bacterium | reverse complement strand
CCCTCTCGAGGAGGCTGCCGACAACGGTCTTCGACTTTCTCGGCAGGAGCGGCATATTGAGCCGGATACCTTCCTTTTTAGCGGCCCGTATCAGCTCCCCGAAGGTCACCCCCGGTTCGACCATGGCCACCCGGTGATACCGGTCGACCCTGATAATCTTTCTCATACCACTTAAATCAACAATGACAGCCCCGCCGATACCGGGAACGGTATCACCCCTAAAGTGGGGAGGCCCGGAGCTTACCGGCACCAGCGGCGTTTGGGTTTTATTAGCCAGCTTGACTATTTTCTGTACATCCGCCATATTAGTCGGCTTGACTACACACAACGGTTTCACGGAATTTACAAAGCTTATATCTCTGGAGTATTCATCCAACGTCTCCTTTTTATCAATGACGTTGGTAGCCCCCACAGCTTTCACCAGCTTTCCTTTTGGAATCATTTTTACCCCCTTTACGTGAGTTAATTTAATTACTTATACATCATATTTGTCAAGCGGTTACGCCGGCTCTAGTGTGAAAATCGGAAACTTGATAAAGGTAATCCGACATAAAGTACGCCTGTCTATCTGTTCCTAAGAATCGTGCCGTGTAACCAATCGTGCCTGTAACATTATCATGGAAGGAGATTGGAGATGGGTCCGTCACGGGTGTCTTCCCCGAAATGCTCTACCTGACGGGAAGAACACCCGTGAATATTACTTTAACCCTGTATCGATCAATCCTTAGCCGTGATGTAGGTGGAGGATTCCGACGCGCCGTTAGGATCGAAGGTCTTTTTTATTTTCCTTAACCACAAGTGATAGTTGCTGGCATGCGGCCCGTACATATCGTGGAGGGCATCGCTCCAGACGTGCTGCGGCACTCCGAAAAACTCTTTGATCGAAATTTCATTAGAGCCCATGTTAATCTGTCTCGCCACTTCCATGGGGCTCTTAGCTTTCAGAGAGATACGGGCCAGGATTTCACCGTGACCGGTATGCCCGTGTTCAATCGACTGGATGAAGGGCGACGTACCGTCATCAAAAAGCGAGCCGTCCTTAATGAGTCTCTCTTTAACTTTGGTGCAGCTTTTAATGAAGTAGCTCATCAGCGGGAAGGAATCGCCGCCGCCGACCATGCCCGCCTGCGGCGCCAGGACCCGTCCCGTCTCCTTAATCGAGCCGGTCTCTCGGAAATAACGCCAGATGTAGCCCCCTTCGTTCTCGGGGTCTTCAACTGCTTTCAGGTACTTCCCTCCGGTCTCTTCGATGATAGTCTCCAGGGTATGTTTCTTGTACTCCAGGTCCCTCGGCGAGTTAGCGGCGATGAGGACCATGAAACCGGGCCCCAGGACATCATCTTTGAAATTATTATAAATTTCAATTTCTTCTTCCATGTTCTTGGTGGCCAGGTTGGATGCCATCATGGCGGCATTAAAGCACATCAGCTCCGTGGCGATTTCCGCCTCGCCTATCTTGAGCACGGCTTCAATCATCGCGTCCATCGTCTTAAAGGACATATAGCGAATCATAAAGCCCGGCGGTATGTAGGCGGGCTTGTACTTCGGCGATACGCCTTCCATGGGGAAAGTGGCCGGTCCCGGCCAGTGAAATATCTTCTGGGCTGCTTTGGTATAGACGCCGAGTCCGCCCAGCGGCATGGTGTTGCCCCTGACGATACCGCGTAGTGAAGGTCCGGGGCCATCGCCGCAGAACCACTCGTCATTCGTCCCCAGCGAGCCGAGTCTGACGACCTCGCCGTCACCCGTAACCCACTCCAGGGCAAGCTGATTTCTCTCGCCGTAACTGCCGCTCTGGCTCAGATGCCCCAGGTTTACATGGGCAGCCAGCGGCAGGGCGGAGCAGTTGCTGCCGGCGCCGGTCAGGTTACAGTTTAAGCCCCTCTTCATCAGTTCCGCCTGTAACTGCGCGCCGATGACATAGGGTTCCACCACGGCGTACATGCTCTTTTCGTTGATTTCCAGGATACGGTTCATCCGCCGCAGGTCCATCTTGATACAGTTCGGTCCGCCGGGGTCCGAATAGAGCCACCCGGTGCTCGAAGCTTTGTACTGTACACCGTGCTTGTTGCAGAGCTTAACGATTGCCTGGACCTCTTCGGTACTGTCGGGGAGAGTAATAGCCTCAAACCTGGGCGCCACCGGCATGCCGTGCCTGACAACATTGGCATAGGTCTCGGTGATTACAGGGTCATCGGAGACATACCGAGAGCCGAGAATATCTTCCAGAGCTTTATAAAAATCTCTCTTTAAAGCCATGATTCATAACCTCCTTTATATCGCTTTCTCCACTAACTCGATGACATCGTATACCTTCAAACTACTGCCCTTGTCCTTAATGGCTTTATTGAAGTTCTGAACGCACCACGGACAGGCCGTAGCGATGGCGGCAGCCCCGGTTTCCTCGGCTTCATTAATTCTCTCCGTTGCCGTCCACATCGAAAACTCGGGATTAGTCTCGGTGACACCTCCTCCGGCTCCACAGCACCAGGCATATTCCTTTATCCTGTTCATCTCCACCAGCTTCAATCCCGGAATGCTCTTCAGCACATCCCGCGGCGGCTCATATACTCCGTGGGTACCGCGGCGGTACTCTTTGGGCGGGTCGAAGTAACGGATTTCGCCGATGATTTCCTTACCCTCCCAGCGTACCCACGGTTCACCCTGACGCCCAAGATGACACGGGTCATGATAGGTAACCGTAAGTTCGACTTTCTTCTTCGGCTTCAGCTTCCCTTCCTTTATCAGAAGGGCCAGGTATTCCGTGATGTGCAGTACCTCGAGGTCACCCCTGAGGTCGTGCTGGTCGTAGAGTACCTTGAAGGCCTGATAGCCATCGGCGCAGCCGGTCACCAGCGTCTTAGCACCCGACTTCTTTATCATCGCCATGTTCTTTCTAGCCTGATTGAGGAAGTCTTCCTTATATCCCATCTGGTAGGCGCGCCCGCCGCAGCAGGTCTCGTTCGCACCGGCGATACCGAAGTTAACTCCGGCTTTCTGCAGCAGCTTCACGATAGTCTTCGCCTGCTTCCACATGTCCTTGTTGTAGCTGGTCAGGCAGCCGACATGAAAGACGACATCTACCTTCTCTTTGGTGCAGTCCTTCAGGTTAAGCCCTTTAGCCCACTCACCACGCTTGGTTTTGGCACCCGGCACCATCGTGCCCTGTTTGCGCAGGGAGTTAACGACTTTGTCCAGGGCCGGATTGGTATGACCGGACTCGACGCAGCTTATCCTGATTTCATTTATCGGTTCGATGACTTCCATATCCATGGAGTACTTGCATGAGGTATCACAGGCACCGCACATATTGCAGTTATAGATTACCTCAAGGAGCTTGTCGGTATATTCAAGTCTTTTCTCCAGTAAAGCCGTCCCCATAACCATCCGGCCGCCGCCGGAATAGCTGTGGAAATCATACCTGGCTATACTGGGGCAGACATAGGTATGGTCGTATCCCGTCACTTTCTCCAGAGGGATAAACTTGCACGGTGAACATCGGCGGCATGTTTCCATATAACTTCTATAATCTTCTAGCGCCATTGTATCCTCTCCTTAGTTTAAAAATTCTGCCTCGGTGTGACTTAGAAACACAGTTTCCCCGGATTCATCACGTTATCGGGGTCGAGTATCGTCTTGACCCTCTTCAAAGCTTCGACGGTAGCAGCGTCTTTGTTCATGACGGTCCGGGTAATTTCACCGTAAGGTCTCGAGAAAAACGCCCCTCTGGATATCAAGGTATTGACGGTGCCGCTGGCGAGTTCCCGGACTCTTTTAACTTCTTTGGGATTATCCGGGTCGTAAAACAGGTTGAACTCGACGTGGAAGTTGGCACCCTGTACTATGGGCTGGACGTAAATACCGAGGTCGGGGACGGGGTAGCCGGCGGTATCCGCGGCATCATACATGGTATTGATTAACTCACCGACCTTCTGGTAGTTGGTGATGAAAAAGATATCGTGGCAGGCACCCCGGGCACGGAGTTTCCAGTAAGGTTCGGCGGACGGCGACTGAACGGCTTTCAGTACGTCGAATGCGGAGACCTTACCCGCTGACCGCGCCGGTTCCAGGTTGGCACGCTGGGCTATATCCCTGGCATCTTCTTCATCAGCGCTTACTCTTTCCTCCGGGAAATAATCGTAACCGGCAAGGTTATAGAATAGTATCCAGGTCGGCAGACTGTCTTTTATCTCTTCGTAATCGCCGGGCCATTTTTTAGCCATGATGGCGGCCAGGCTGGCGTTGTTCAGGATGAAACACTCGTTGGGCATTCTAAACCTGATAAGCCAGTGTACCATTTCCATTACCCCATCGAGCTGCGAGGAACTCACCAGGTAGGGCTCTTCCAGACTGGGGAGCAGTTCGCATCTGGCCGACGACCAGGTAACGACACCCATCGTCCCCTGCGAACCCCCGATAATCCGGTACCAGGAAGCCGAAGAAGGCCCGGCCGCCTCTACCTGCGCTCCGCCGGCTGACCACTGTTGGTCCAGAGAGCCCGGCCCGGCGGCAGCCCCGGTACGGAACATATCGCCGGTACCGTATATAATCTCAACACAATCCAGGGGATCGGCTATATCCCAGTGGTACCTGGGCAAGAGCACCGGCTCCCGTTCCAGCATACTGGCGGTAACGGACTTAGTTTTACGCGGCAGTAACGGTATATTGAGTCTCAGTTTCTCTTTGGTTACGGCCGGTATCAATTCTCCGAAAGTCACCCCGGGTTCGAACATAGCCACGCGGTTCAGCCGGTCCACCCTGATGATTTTCTTCATACTGCTTAAATCGACGATAATAGCGCCGCCGGCGGTGGGGACGGTATCACCCCTGAAATGGGGAGGCCCCGAACTCACCGGCACCAGGGGAGTTAAAGTCTCCCTGGCCAGTTTGACCAGCTTCGTAACATCATCGGTGTTTCTCGGTTTGACCACATAGTCCGGTTTTACCGTATTAACGAAACTCATGTCACTGGCATAGTTATCCAGCGTCGCCGGTTCGCGGGATACATTGCCAGCGCCAACGATTTGTTTGAGTTTTCCTTCTTCAATCATTTTTCTCCCTTTCGCTTTGTAACCAGATTCAACAACCCCACCTCCTCAGCTTGTAGTAAAATATCATAAACCAACTCTTTCAGAAAGCTTTTCACCCCCTCTCACGTAATCCATTGATTGATACAAAACATGTGTTTTGTATCTCAATTATAGCAAAATACTGCCGTTTTTACTCTTGAGTAACTTTCTTCTTGACCCACTCGAAAGCCGGCCGGCCGCTGGCTATCTGTATATCGAAATGGAAAATGGGTCTTTTTACATCCGTAACCGTTAACGGGCAATGAACCAGACCTTTAGGTAAGAAAGCCAGGAAAGTCTTATTGATTTCGTATTTCTCATCACCTATCCATAATACGGCCTCGGCCCCTAAATCAGTCGGGTCATCCGGATTGGTCCCTATAAATCCTATTACCTCATCGTGAGGATGCACGTGGGCTTCGTACACTCCGGGATTAGGACCGGGTGAAATCCAGGCGCAATTCACGTGAAAAGCTCCTTTTACCATTTCACCGTTTAGCATCAGTACCTGGCGTAAATTGGGGCCGTTTTCCTGTTTTTGATACCTGGTTACCGGGGCCTCGGTCAGTATATAATCCGCGTATTTTAATTTTCCCATCTTCTCTTTCCTTTACGATATAATTATTCATCTGGAGCCTTATTCAGGATGTATTTTGAACGCCTGAAGTAATGAACACCGATGTAATAATATCCGCGCATTATTATAGCATAGTACTTGATAAACCTTGAAGAAAGATTGAGTGCGGTATTGTTTATGCGGATCGTGTTCTCGCTCTTGCCTCTGTTTAACATTATAACCGGACTACTTGTGGAGGGGCAGGTCAAGCCTAGGTATAAAAAAGCTTAAGAAAATGGGCATAACATACCTTGGTACTTCTTTAGATAGTCTTGGATATATTCTTCCGGTCGTGGATAATATTTGACTAGTCGGGCTGATAGGAGTAGGATACTAGCTAAGAAATTACGATTTTGTCAGAAATAAAATATACATTTACAACAAACGTAAATTACCCTTAGATCATACTGTAGCGGGATATCAGGTTCAGGAGGTAAAATTATGGAATGATTGATAACAAAATACCTGGTAGATGCAATCTTGAAAGGAGGTACAAATCGGCTATGAAAAAGTTTTTCTTTGTTTGCTTTGCGATTATTATTTCAAGCAGTCTGATTATTGGCAGCTGTGGAGAACCCGCAGAGACCACGCCAGCGGCAACAACACCGGCAGCGACCACACCAATAACAACCCCGACGAGCACTGGAGTAACACCTCGATATGGCGGCACTTTGATAATAGTCTGTGATGAATCTATCGACGCCCTCGGTTACCCGGCCGAAGCGCAACCAAAGGGGTGGCTGTATTTTAAAACTGCCCTTCCCGTAATGGAGACGTTATTGAATGCCGATAGGGATGAGAACATAATACCCGGTTTAGTCGAAAAGTGGGATGTTTCTGCGGACGGCAAGACTATTACCCTGCATTTACGGAAAAATGTAAAGTTTCACGATGGCACCGATTTCAACGCTGAGGCTGTAAAATATAATCTGGAAGCATGGGACGTTACCTATGCACCGTATCTAACTAACATCACCTCCATCGACCTTCCGGATAACTACACTGTGAAACTCACCCTTCAGCAGTTCGATGCTCATCTTCTGATGCGGTTCGCGACCGGTTCGGTCGGCATGATTGCTTCACCGACCGCGATGAAAAAACCAACTACCCCGGATACGATGGCCGAGGACCACATGGTAGGTACCGGGCCTTTTAAATTTGTCAGCTGGAAACGCCAGGACTTCGTCAAGTATGAGAAAAATCCTGACTACTGGCAAGATGGCAAGCCATACCTTGATGCCATAGAATTTCGCTTTGTCGCGGACTATATGACCAGATTGCTTTCTTTCCAGGCGGGAGAAGCCCATTATACCGGCGCTCTCTATCCTGTCGAAGCCCGGAAGCTTGAGGTGGAGGGGTATCGTATTGAACCCAGTGAGTTAACATTCGTCTGGCATTTTTACCCCGATGGCATGAACGAAGATTCGCCTTTCTATGACCTGAGGGTACGTGAAGCGGTCGAATATGCCATCGACAAGGACACCATTGCCCAGGGAATCGGCGAAGGGTATATGGCTGCCGCTTATCAGTTCGCCCAGCCTAAGGCCGCATACTATGGCTCCGGACTGATAGAACGGGCCTATAACCCGGCTAAAGCTAAGGAGTTACTGGCAGAGGCCGGCTATCCGTCGGGTTTTCAGACCAAAATTATCACCGATGTCAGGGTCAAGATGGACCTTGTTACCGCGGTACAGACCTACCTTAAAGAGGTCGGCATAGATTGCGAACTGGAAGTTGCCGATGTTCCCAGAATGATGAATCTGACAAGAGCGGGTTGGGAGAATGCCATTTTATGGCAGGGTTACCCGATGGGCTCAACGCAGATGGGATTGCCCATGACGTTTGCTTCAAAAGGGACTATGGTCAGTATGTATCGGCCGGAAGGATGGCAGGACGAGTGGGATGCGATGGTTGCCGAGCCTGATGATAATAAGCGTTTGGCCATGTTGACAGAGAAAAATAAGGAAGTAGTTGAAATGCTTCCGGCAATTCCTCTTATCTATGATCATCGCCTTTACGCCGCCCAGAAGATAGTCCACGATATCGGCTGGTCTGCCAGCCAGAATGCATTGTGGTGGGACCCGGTAAATGCCTGGTTAAGCGAATAAACGACACTTAAAGAGTATAATAGTGATAGAGTGCCAGCCGACCGGTTGGCACTCTGTTTTTTCAGGTGTGGCAATAGGGCGATTTAGACCCTGGTGGGAAATTTCTTGCCCTTTTCAGTTACCGTTTCAAACCTTAAAACAGGCTACTTCGTGGGAACCGCCCACATTTCGTAGCGATGGCCTATGCTCGCGGCAGTCCGGCGTGGCCAACTCACATCGCGGATGGAAATGACATCCCATCGGAGGGTGTGCCGGACTGGGTACTTCACCTTTCAACACGATTCGCTGGCGGTTTTTTTCCAGGTCTGGATTGGCGATTGGTACGGCTGAAAGCAGGGCCTTGGTATAAGGATGCAGCGGGTTGGCATATAGTTCCGGCGCCTGGGTTATCTCAACGATGCGCCCCAGATACATTACGGCTACACGGTGGCTGATATGCTGAACGACGGAAAGATCGTGGGCGATGAAGAGATAGGTCAGCCCCATAGTCTCCTGGAGTTCTTCAAGCAGGTTGATTATCTGAGCTTGAATGGAGACATCGAGGGCTGAAATCGGCTCGTCGCATATTATCAGAGAAGGCCGACAGGCTATGGCGCGGGCTATACCAAGCCGCTGACGCTGACCGCCGCTGAACTCGTGAGGAACGCGGTCCATCATACTGGGATTAAGTCCGACCAGTTTAAACAGGGCGGCCACATGGTCGTTAAATTCGCTTTTCTCCACCATATGGTTAATTTTTAGCGGCAAACCGGCAATAATACCTGCCGATTGCCGCGGGTTGAGCGAACCGTAAGGGTCCTGAAAAATGGCACTCATGTGGCGGCGTATAGGCCTCAGGTCATTATCCTTGAGCTTGGAAATATCGCGCCCATGAAAGATGATATCTCCTGAAGTGGGACGGTAAAGACGTAATATACAACGGCCGGTAGTGGTCTTACCGCAACCGCTTTCTCCCACCAGGCCGAGTGTCTCATTTTTCTTTATAGAAAAACTGATGCCATCAACGGCTTTAATATCGCCAACCCGACGTCGTAGCACTCCTCTGGTAATGGGGAAATACATCTTGAGATTTTTTACATCGATGACATTTTCATCCTGTTGGATTTCCATTATTTCTCCTGAATATCAACAAGACACGAAATATATTGCTGGTCACCTATCTGTCTCAGCGCCGGCCAGGGTTCCTGCCGGCACCTGGCAATGCGGTGGGGACACCTCGGGTAAAACGCGCAGAACGGGGGCATATTAATCAGATTCGGCGGCAGACCGGTAATCGGTACCAATTTTTTACTCATTCGCGTTTCCCCCAGTTGAGGTACGCACTTCAGCAGTCCGATTGTATAGGGATGTCGGGGATGATTGAAGATATCTCTGGATAGACCGGACTCAACGATGCGCCCGGAATACATTACATATATCCTTTTTGCATAACGGGCAACAACCCCCAGGTTGTGAGTGACAATGATAAGGGAGGTGTTTAATCTTTTGACCATTTCCTGCATTAGTTCAAGTAGCTGTGCTTGAGTGGTAACGTCGACAGCGGTGGTCGGTTCGTCGGCGATAAGTATCTTGGGATTGCAGGAGAGAGCGATGGCGATCATTACCCTCTGCCGCATGCCGCCGCTGAATTGGTGAGGATAGTCGTCGATGCGTGATGCGGCATCGGGGATACCCACCATCTTGAGTAAATCGATGGCTCTCTCTTTTGCATATTGGGGCTTCATATTAAGGTGCAATTCCAGCACCTCTGTCATCTGCCGGCTGATAGATAATACCGGATTTAGGGAAGTCATTGGTTCCTGGAATATCATGGCTATCTTGCCCCCGCGGATACGGCTCATTTCCTGGCCTTTGGCTTTATATTTAAGTAAGTCCTGACCTTCAAATAGCACCTTACCGCCTACTATCTTTCCCGGTGGGGAGCTTATTAGCTGCATTAAGGAGAACATACTCACTGACTTTCCGCAGCCGCTTTCCCCTACCAGGCCGATTATTTCACCTTCGTCAAGGTAACAGGAGAAACCGTCCACAGCCTTAACAAGACCGCGGTAAGTATAGAAGTGAGTCTTTAAATCTTCGACTTTTAACAGGACTGTCAAATCATCTACTCCGTGGATTTTCCGAACATTTTCTAAACAACGCCTCTGAGTCTCGGGTCGAGAGCGTCTCTGAGACCATCACCCATCATGTTAAAACCGAAGACGGCTATCATGATAGCAATGCCGGGTGAAATTGCCAGGGCGGGATTGGAGAGAAGATATTTATAGCCGTCATTTACCATCCCGCCCCAGGCCGGAGTGGGCGGGGTGATACCTATACCCAGGAAGCTGAGACCGGCCTCCGCCAGGATAATAGCGCCCAATCCGATGGTGACCGTCACCAGGAGAGGTGCGAAGGCATTGGGTAAGATTTGTCCCAGCATAATACGTACGTTGCTCAAACCCATGGTGTGTGCCGCCAGGATATATTCGTTCTGCTTTACAGACAGTGCTACGCCGCACATCATACGGCAGGGAGCCGACACGGATCCGATCGCCAGGGCTATGATAATATTTTTCATGCCACCGCCAAGCAAAGACGCGACTAATAGAGCCAGTAGTATCATCGGGAATGCCATCAGGGCATCAATGAATCTCATTATTATGTTGTAAACGGTTCCGCCAAAATACGCCGCTATCAGCCCGAGCATCAGCCCGATGGCCGTTGAGACAGCCACCACGACGAGGCCGATAACCAGTGAAGTCTGTGTTCCGTAAATAATACGGCTGAGGGTGTCCCTGCCAAGAGAATCAGTACCGAGCAGGTGTTCGCCGCTGGGTTGCTCTAGCTTGTTGAGTATATCCAGTTTATAGGGGTCATAAGGGGCAATCATCGGTGCAAAAACGGCGACAACTATTAGAAAAACGATACAAATCAACCCGGCGACAGGCAAAGGACGCCCGAAGAAGACGGATAGCATACGCTTGAACTCGCTGTAGGGAGGCGGCGCTTCTTCCCAATCAGCCTCAACCAGTCCATCCAGTGCTTCTGGGTCATTATTATTTTCCGGCTCATTCACGGCTTTCAAACTCCTTAGTCGTATCTTATCCTCGGATCAAGCCACCCGTACGAGATATCCACGGCAAGGTTGGTCAGCACTACCATTGTAGCTATCATCAAGGTCCCGGCCTGGACTATCATGAAATCCTGTTCGAAGACCGCCTCCGTCATCAACCGGCCAACTCCGGGTATATTGAAGATGGTCTCGATTAGTACCGAGCCGCCAAAGATGACGGCGACCTGGAAACCCATTGCGGTTATCACAGGAATCAGGGCGTTTTTCAAGGTGTGCCGGGCGACGACAATCCGTTCCCTCAAGCCTTTTGACCAGGCGGTGCGGATGTAGTCCTGAGCGATGACCTCAAGCATGGACGACCGCGTCAGGCGACATATAGACGCTATGGTGAAGAGTGATAGACAGATAACCGGCATTATTGCTTTGCGGGTGCTCAGCCAGAAATCTTCGAATGGTGAAACATATCCATATACGGGAAGCCATCCCAATTTAAGGGACAGGATGTAGATAAGTATGATGCCAATCCAGAAAGATGGCACTGTTATGCCGATGTTAGCCAAAAACGTCACCGCGGTATCAATCCACTTGCCGCGCTTCAAAGCGCATATCACGCCAAAGGAGATGCCTAGTAAATTACCAACGATAAAGGATACAATCCCGAGGTATATGGTGACCGGCAGGCGTTCGGCAACAATGCCTGCCTCTTTCGTATCATAGTAAATAGAAAGCCCTAGGTCGCCTTTAAAAATATTCCCTAGCCAGTTGATATACTGCAAGGGCAGAGGCTTATCCAGGCCGAATTTTGCCCGTAGTGTATCCATCTGCTGAGAGGATAATTCATACAATTCCTGTCCGGTCATATACATTATCAGCGGGTCGCCGGGTAAAATCCTTATGAATATGAAAATCATGACGGTAACAATGAGGATAACAACAACACCCATTATTAGCCGGCGAATGATATATGCTGTCATAATAACCGTCCGTTATATTTTATAGGGTCAGTATCTAAAGACTATTAAGGTTTGGTTCGGAATATATTACCATAAATTATACTAAGAATAATATTATAACCGCGCATCCGTCAAGGAAGGAAACCGTGATGGCCTGCCCCCCAAAAAAGGATTGATGACTGCTTCCGGGGAGCAGATCATATAATGAAATAACCAGGAGGACTCATAAAAGCCAGTAAAAAAACATACATGTATCTTATTTATAGACGCCATATTCTTTCGCGGCTTCTATCATGGCGCGTATATTATCCGGTTTTGCCTGATTCATAATAGCACCACTGGTCAATATGTAGCCGCCGTCTTTACCAACTACCTCAATGAGTTTTCGGCAGTGCTCTTTTACATCTCCAGGTGTACCGGACAGTAATATGGAAGAGGGAACATTTCCACAGATGCAGGCTGTATCTCCAAGTATTTCTTTAGCTTTGATAATATCGGTCTGGTCAAACCACCATATCACAGCGCCTCTCGGTAAATCCTTGACTACCTGCAGGCGGGAATTATAACCACCCTCGGCAAACAATAAAGGCACGCAACCCTCGTTAATGAGGCCGATGCAGAGAGTTTTCAGCGTAGGCCAGTAGAACTGTAAAAACTGTTTTTCAGACATCCAGCCGTCGGCGCCTTTATGCAGGGGAATAAACGTAAGCGGACTGCCGGAAGCATTCGATGCCCCCACGGCGGCGCTAATAGTCATGGGAGTGATTACATCAATAGCTTTCAGAAGCTTGTCCGGCTGGCGGAACATATCAAAGACGGTTCCCTGAGTTCCTCTCAACATGTCGGCGATACCGTCGAAGGGCGCGGTGGCTATACCACCCCAAAAAAGCGGAATCCCCATTTCCAGCATCTTCTGGTTGCAGTACGAGACACTTTCCAGCCATTTGGTACTTTCTTTTCCTGCGTCGATAAGAGCCTGAAGGGCATCCTGCACATCCGGCGCGCCGAATGACGTTAAATACCCGATGGGAATGCCTAACAGGGGATTAGCCTGCTGAAGCCTTCTGAAAGGTTCAAAGACCTTCGCGATACGCGGCAGATAAGTTCGCAGCCAGAAATCAGTCGGGTCGCTAATCAGGTTATCGTATTCATCTGCCTTCATGTACTCGCCTTCAACGAATTGATAGGTCGGAGCGTCGGAGGCAAGACCGTGCCCGGGCCATTTGTGTGATATATAATCAATTCTTTCAAATACCTTACCGGGAAAAGCAAGGTCCGGGCCGTGATACATGTCCGTTTCAAAGTCCTGGAGAAACTTGAGTGTTACCTGACAAAGCATATTGTAATCATACATAATTTTGCCAAGCGGTACGCCGGTACAAGCTGCTGAAACAAATCCCCCGGGCATCATTACCGGTACTCTATCCGGCTTTTTCAATTGAATAGCCGCAATCAGTCTGGTTACTCTGTCTTTATAGGCTTTTTCAGCGGCGGGGGTGGAAAACTTTACATTCGGGGGCGACAGCCAACGTTTTAATCTTTCTTCGCGTCTTTCGTCAGGACTTAATTCCGCCCATTGCCTTTCCATTCCAGATTACTCCTATTTGCGTGCTGTCAATTTCCTATCATCGTGCCAGGCAGCCAGAGACTAAGCTGAGGGAAAGCAATAATAATTGCCAGGAAGACTAATTCTATAAGCAGGAAGGGTAAAACGCCATTCAGCAGTTCCTTGGTGGATATGTTAAAGATAGTCTTTATGGCAAACAGGTTGATTCCCATGGGCGGGGTAATCAGGCCTATCTCGGTGTTTATAACGAACATTACCCCGAACCAGAGAGGATTGTAACCCACCTCAATTATCAGCGGGACAAAAATAGGTACGGTTAAGAGAGTGATGGTTATCGGGTCAATAAGACACCCCAGTATAAGAATAATAACGTTTATTGAAATAATTACCAGTATTGGAGACAGTCCGATAGTATTAATAACATCGGATAATCTTGTGGCTATATTGGCGCTGCCGATCATATAAGTGAAAAAATAAGCCCCGAGACAAATAAACATGATCATGGCATTGACCAGCGTAGCTTCGATTAAACAATTACGCAGGCCTTTCCACCTCAGTCCATAAAAGAAAACAGCTATGATCAGGATTACGACAACTCCTACTCCGGCGGACTCGGTGGGAGTAGCGATACCGAAATAGATACTGCCAAGTATCGCCACCATTACTATTGCTACAGGCCAGATATTTTTAATGGAACTGAATCTTTCTCCCCAGCTGTAACTTTTTCCGGGAGGGCCATAAGCAGGCTTCCACGAGCACCATAAGATAGTCGGTACAGCTAACATAGCCATCAGGATTATACCGGGTACAATCCCGGCTATAAAAAGCTGGCCAATAGACATTTCCGCCAGGACGCCGTATATTATCATGGTGGCACTGGGCGGGATGAGCGGTCCGAGGACGCCCCCGGCCAGCAGCGCTCCCAGCCCCATTTTCCGGTTATAGCCGTATTTTTCAAACGCAGGTACGGCCGTTTTACCCACCACAACGATAGTGGCAGAGCTGGTACCTATAACAGCAGCCATGATTCCCTCACCTAACACGCCGCCAGCCACCAGTCCCCCGGGAACACGGGAAAGCCATTTAGAAGCTGCACCAAACAGGTCGTCACCAATTCTTGTCTCAGCCATTAATGTGCCAAGCAGTACGAAAAGGGGAAGGGGAGTCCACGAGGGATTATACATAAAGCGGAACGGCCCCATTCCCAACTTGGGGAGGACGGAACCTCCGTAAGCGAGAAGACCGGCACACAGGGCGGAGAATCCCAGCGCATAGGCAATCGGCACCCCTGACATCATCAAGATGAACATGAAAAGCAGGGTAAACAGACCTATTGTTGCTGCATCCATTAAAACACACACTTACTGCCGGGAGAGATAGCAGCGCCGAACAACTTGATGCGGCGTCACTGTCTCTTCACAGCTATCTTTTTTTTAAAGCAAGGAGACCGTGGGCGAGTTGAGCGATAAGCACTATACAAAGTAGCCCTACGCCGATAGGTACAAACAATTTCATCGGTCCTACGGGCGGCGCCCAGGCCGAGTAAGTCCGTTCACTAATACTTAGTGAGTACCAGGCATCCCCCCAGCTTCTCCATACAAGTGTAGCCAGGTAGCTCAGAGCAATAAGCGGGACAAATATATTAAGCAGGGCCTCCTGTACCCTTGGAGGAAAACGGTCGGAAACGAAATCAACCCTCAGGTTCCGACCCTGCTTTTGTATGTAAGGAAGAGCCAAAGAAACGCTGGATATCAAGCAAAAGATACCGATTTCATAGGAATAATGCTCCGGACTGTTGAAGGCGTAACGCAATATTACCCCAAAAGTGGTCGTTAATGCCATCAGCAGTGTAATAACACCCGCAACATAAATGGCATAGTAGACGACACGTTCGAGAATATTATCCAGAGTCTGTATCGCTTTTTTAAGCAGCTTCAACCCCTCCTTACATACGGCTCATCAGGCGTCAGCTCCAGTAGCATTTAAGGCCGTGACCTGGGCCTGGTGTTATCAGACCAATCAGTAAAGTACCGGGTTCGGCTTATCTACTCAAGATATCCGATGTACGGGTATTTCTCGTTTATTTCATCAGCGATCTTCTGTATCTTCTTACCAAAATCACCCATCTTGTTCATTTGCTCATCAACCCATGGTTGAATCGCCTGGCGCCACCGATCACGCTCACTCTCTGGCAGGATGTAGATATCCACTCCGTGGCTGGCCAGCGTATCGGGGTTGGTAGTGACCAGTACTTCGTATAACGCGTTCAGATCATGTGCCATCTTCTGATGCTCCTCGAGCAGGGCATCCTGGACGTCCTTGGGCAATGACTTCCATGTATCCAGGTTAATGGCGGCTACGATGAACGTGGGGACCATATAGACCGGAACGCAGTAGTCGGCGACTTCCCACATATTGTATTCGACCATCTGGGTCGTGGCGTACATGCCGGCATCTACCACACCCTTGGAGAGGGAAGAGTAGGCGTCAGGGAAATCGATAGATACAGCCGCGCCGCCAAAGGCCGTTATCACGGCTGCGGTCGGCGGGTTGATAGCCATCACCTGCAGACCTTTCCAGTCTTCCAGAGTCCTTATCTGCTTCTTGGAGAGCAGGTCCAGAGAGGTAGCCGTCCAGAGGGCCAGTGCCTTCTGGTTAAATTTCTCTTCCATAAACTCGCTGTACACCGGCAGCAGCTCATCACAGGCGGCGATGTTTGCCTGGATGTTGTTATACAGGAACGGCAACTCTGCCGAGGTGAACCGCACATCAGTGTTGCTGAAGACTCCCGGCGGGTACTGTCCGATTTCAACCGCCCCGGTCCTCACCCCGTCAAGGCTTTCGGCCATTCCCAGCAGCGCCCCGCCGGGGTGAACAGTTACTTCATACTTACCGGCGAAAGTCGTATTAAACCTATTCATCGCTGTTTGCGTATATTTGGCCATATAGTCCGTAGCCGGGTGGATTAGATTCTCTCTTAAGACCACCTTTTTGCCGGTACTACTGGATGAAGAGCACCCGGGAAAGCTGAGGACTAATGCGGTTAACACGATAATTGCTATACCAACAAATATGTATTTTTTCATTTCTTTTACTGTCCTCCTGTAAAGATACCAATCCTGATATTTTTTCTTACAATTTTCTTATAGTCCACTACCTCCTTCTTCCAGAATTATCGTTAATATCTGTGGGATTCACGGGCAACTTTATGGAATGATGCAAGTAGACCGGTCGGTAAAAGTGCGATATACAGATCATCCTTTCAATACTCGATTAAACTATCACCAAAAATGGCAATTGAATGCGAAAGGAATGCAAAGAAAATACACTTATTTAATGATACACTCATATAATCGGAATTTATCACGATGGTTTGTCTTTTATTAGTCATGGTCCTGTAACTATAACGATACTCAACAAGTTCCTACCATTTTCTATTATGACAGGATATGCATTATGGTCATCATCATATAGATTCAATAACAGAATGTCAAGTATATACCACTCGTCATAATGTGTATTCAGTTTATTTGCATTTACTCGTGGGTAAAGGCGACTTTACTTTAAAGGACGCAAGATAGCCCGGCACGGGCCAACCACAGCATCTAGCCACATATCGGATATGGTTGAGCCGCCCCGGATAAAGTGGAGAGGGGCATCCAGATGGGTGCAGGTGCGGATAAGAATTTCAAGCATAGAGATGGTAACCTTGGAGCCAAGCTCGGCGTCATGTAAGCGGTAAAATTCCGGTGGTTTTTAGGGCGATATTGAAGCTAAAATGGGGATTATGGCGTCCCTGGAGGGATTCGAACC